>JAJDBZ010000716.1 GCA_029261095.1 Candidatus Omnitrophota bacterium
ATCTTGCCATCGTCCTGAAGTGCACGCACGGTCCGTATCGGTTCAATGGGGCGTAACGGCTCCTTCATCTTCAGTGAATCGAGGTCGTACTGGCCATCTAGAAAGGCCGGGTCGGGGAGCAATTGCTTTACCGAGTGATGAAGGCGGTTTTCCTTGATCCCTTGAACACCCACAAATCCCGGATCGGGTTCCGCGGAAACAGAGAGCCCCCACATTACGGCTGGAATGACCGCGATCGGCAGACATTTCCGGATTGCATCCGAGAAAAAACCAAGAAATACCGTTAGTTTCAACATTTCGGGTCATGTTGGGCAAGATAAATGCCATCACCTCCATTTCAGATCCTAACGATTTAGGGAGAAATGACAAAACAGCTCATCGAGGGGTAGGAGCGAGGGTTCTCTTGAGATCTTCGAGAAATGGTATAATGCCTCTGGGCCGCCGGACAACTGGGAGGGAAGACCATGATCGTATCCATCGATGGACCGGTAGGTGTCGGCAAGACAAGTGTCGCCAAGGCAGTCGCCCAGAAACTGGGTTTGCTTCACATCGACACCGGAGCCATGTACCGAGCCCTCGCCTGGAAATGTCTTGAGGAAGATCTCGACCCACAGAATGCCGAAGAGATGAAAGACCTCTCGACTCGCACCGAGATACGACTGGAGAGTTCTCCCGGTGGCCTGAAAGTGTTTTGCGATCATTCCGATGTGACCGATGAAATTCGTTCGGCAGATGTCACCTCCATCGTCTCGCAGGTTTCCGCTCATGAGGGTCTTCGCAGTCACGTTATCGACCAACAAAGAGAGATTGGCGTCGATGGAAATGTGATCATGGAGGGCCGAGATATCGGGTCAGTCGTTTTTCCGAATGCCGATGTGAAGGTTTACCTGGATGCATCCCTCGATGCAAGGACCGACCGAAGACTCAAAGAGTTCGAATCCAAGGGTATCCCCTGCTCTTTCGAAGAGGTCCGACAGACTGTTCAACAACGAGACCAGACAGACCGAACAAGACCGATTAGCCCACTGACCACACCACCCGGATCGACAGTCATCGATACCTCCGATCTCAACCTTGACCAAGTCGTTGAAGCGATTGTCCATATCGTGCGCGAGACGATTCGCAAGAGGAAGACGGCGAAGCCGGTCTGAATCTTATTCTTTCGACTTTACCTTAAATTTTTTTGCCAGTGCTGTTGCCTCTTCGGCCTTCTGAGGTTCGCCGAGCAACTTCCAGAGATCGGCAGCTTCTTTGTGATAGCCCGCCCAGTTGGGGTTGTAACGACTCAACCCCAGAACCGAATCCAGAACTACTTTTGGAGAGCGGATCGATTGCCCATATTCTTTCCAGGTTTGATATAGAGAGAGGCTGTGACGGTATTTCCTTGCTTCTTCCAGAGAATTCAACGCTGCGTTGTAGTCACCCAGCACCATGTGGACCCGTGCAAGATAGAGCCATTTGTCTTGGGTTTCTGGAAGCGGATATCGGATTCCATCGAGGACTTCGGCCGATTTCCTGAATCGGTCCAGACGAAGGTCGGGATGTGAAACACGGTTCGCCTGCATGAATGTCTCGAATCCAGTCTTGAGCCGAATTTGATCTCGAAATCCCGAGTACCCTAATAGGATGAACCCGACGGCGAGAGGGAGACATGCCCACCCGAGAGAGGATATCTGTTTCTTCTTTCCATCTTCTCTCAAACCGACCGTAGCGATTGCTGACAGAAAAAATACCGCGAGGACCGCTGGTTGGGGTTGTCGAAATGGAAAGTCGACGGCGCTGTGAAATGCGATCAGACCGAATCCAGTCCAAGCCGCCCAAAGAAAGCCACGTTCATGGGGGTCTTTCAGTTTTGGAAGTCTTTTCAAACCCAATCCTAAGGCAGCGAATCCTAACCAAAGAATTGAGATAGACCCCAACAATCCAGTTTCAGCCAGCATCTGCAAGGGATCGCTATGGACCTGTGGAACCTGACCGACTGTGGGCCGATCATGGGGTTTGTCTGTTCTAGAGTAGAGTTCCCCCTGATATTTGGCATGGATAAAGTAGTAATTCCCCCACCCGATTCCACGAAGGGGGTGATCGATGACCATCAGACCGGTTGTGCGCCAAATGAAACGTCTCGCACCGAATCCTCCCTTCCAACGTGGCGAAGAAATCGCCTCCTCGACCAAGCCCTGAGGATGATTTGGGATTCCCCAAGGCACAAGGAGGAGCACCCACACACTCAGGAGGGCCGCGATCATCAACGTGCCCATCTGTCGTTGGTTTCGCGCCAGCCCTTTCAAACCGAACCAAGTGAGCGACAGTAGAACGATACCCCCGATGACGAGCGCCGCGGTCCTCAGGCCACCCGAGATTGGAACTCTCATGGATCCTTGAAGGAGGAAAAAAATTCCCGCGGAAAGGATGATGGGGAACAGCGCATTCGCTTTTGGAGAATCGCCAGTATCCCCGCGTTTCATAGAAAGGATCAACGAGATCGGCAATACAACAAAGAGACCCAACCACGCACCAACCGTGAATACAGTGGTGAGAGCATACAGATATAGAAATCCAATAGCGCACCATACAAACCGATGTATCACCTCTTTCGATAACCAGACTCTATAGATGAGAGCGGGAATCAAATAGGAGAGATACCCACCCACCTCATTCGGATTGCCCAGAGTCGAGGAGAGGTGAAACCTCCAATCTGACACAGGCCCTGTGCTCCAGCGCGCGACTCCCCAATCTTGGATGATTGTTAACATCGCAATACCCGCTCCGCTGACAAGGAAACAATCGAGTAGGCGCTGAAAGGGAATCGCGTGGGTATACGCGTCTTTCAATACATGATGTTGAAGAAACCAACGGAGTACCAAACAAAAGAGAACCACAAGACTCCATACCTGGGTGGGCGCCCATTGTTGCGGTGAGAGAACCCACTCCTTGAGAACGAGGCTCATTCCGAAAACGAGTGCAAGGACCAAATCGAAGGGGGCGGCACCTTGGTCATCGGTCGAGTCTCTCCGGCTGAAATCCGATACCCAAAACCGAAAGAGGAGATAAATCAGAACGATTCGGAGCCAAAACATGAAGGCGATCCATCGATCGGGGGCATCCCACCTCCAGGCAACCAGTGTGACCCCCAAGCAAATCCATATCGGAAGATCCAGGACAGTCTTCGGTCTGAAGAGACTCTTATTCTGGGGGATTCGAACGAGGAGGAGGGCACCTACTCCGACCGTAAGGAGCAACCATTTTGGCTCATGAAAACTGTCGTAAGCCGATTTCCAAACAAAGAGTGGAAAGAGAGTGATTAGATGCATCCAAAGAGGAAATTCGTTGACTCTTCTTACGGTGCTCATGGGGAGGGTGTCGCGTCAATGATATCCACACGGTATAGATTTCCAGAGGGAAGGGGCTGCCCGCGAAGCGGAGCGTAACCCGATTCATCGATGGGAACTCGATACACGGGTTTCCAGTCGATCTTCTTATCCAAGAAAGGGTCGATGACGTCGAACTTCGCGGTGAGATAGAGGGGTCTCTCGAGTAGTTCCGGGAAGAGATACTCAGCCGCCATCATGGCGAGCGTTTCGCGGTTGAGGAAATAGGGTCTCCCCTCCACAAGGTAGATTCGGTTCTTTGGTTGATCCGTCTGATCTCTCTGTGGGTTGAGTAATTTCGGAAGGTCATCCCGAATGTATGTTTTGAAATCGGTTTTATGAACTTCCACCTGCTCGGAACCGGTTTCCAATCGATCGAAAAAGGTTCCCGTAATGCCTTGTCTCTCGAGCGTGTGGCGGTACCAGGGAGAGGTAAAGTACCCTTCGGAAAGAACCACCACATTCGCGTTTCTCTCAGCGATGTTGTGATGAAACAGAATCGGGAAATAGAGAAAATCCGCAGGGACATCCTGCTGGTTGGACGCGATAAACAGAGCCCCCCCCGGAGGAACACGGTTGAGAGTTCTTCTCGCATACCGTTCAGGTGTGAGGGCGACCGGTTCCGATGGGACCTGCAGGTGATCCAATTGCCCCGAGACTTGCAGCAACGCGAAGGGCACCACGAATACAAGCGCTATCCTGGATTTCGACCAAATGGATTGGACGACGATCGCCCATCCATAGGCAATCAAACAGCCGATGACAACAAAAGGAATCAAGTGAAAGGTTTCTTGGTCGCCTACATGATATTGGACAACGAAAAGGGTGGGGAGGATCCAGGCAACTGTGCCGGAGATGAGAATTCGGATGTTCTTGACCGCCAATCCAGCAAAGCCCAGGAGCCCCAAGACCGAACTCAATCCAAAGTTGTACCAGATCCGTGAGGGAGTCATACCGAGGTCGGTGACACTAATCTGCCAGGGTGTCGGCGCGGCGCCAACAGAGTAGGCCACCCACCTTTTCAGGTGATAGACTTTTTGATCCATTCGGAATTGTTCCGCGGAGAAGACCTTCCACAGGTTTTCCAGGTTCGAGGGATCCCCCCAGTTGAGGGGAGGAGTCCCTTGTGCCCTCAGATAGAGAAGGGTGTAAGGGACGAAGACTCCAATGAGAAACAAAGCCGAAGTGGGGACCAACCAAAGACTTCTCTTTTTGTTGTCGTGGAACACAGGCGCCAGCCACAGCGCCAATCCCGGGACAAGAAATGCGAGAAGCCGGTGGTGTCCCACGCCGAACCCAACCACCAACCCGACGGCGACCAGCAGCGGGAGGGAGGGGTGTAACAAGAATTTCCGGCCAAGGTAAAGGGAGAGCGCGACAAAGAACACTGAGAGGGAATAGACTTCACAGGCCAATGTGGGTTCCCAAATGAGCGGAGAAAGGGCAAGGGATAAGAGACCGAAACGCCAACCCAAGCCGGAAGCAAAATCTTTCTCTTCCTTGAGCGGAACCAATCGTGTCAGACACGCAAACGCCGCCAAGGTACAAAGCATGGAAAAGAGATTTCCCTTCCACGCGATGGATCCCAAGGGAAGGTACGAGAAAATTTTCAGCGACACCAGATAAATGGGGTATCCCGTTGGGTGCGCCACACCTCCCTGCAACGCCGCAGTCATGAGTTCCGGCCCATCGCCCCACCAAATCGTCGGGTAAAGATTCAAGAGATAAAAGCATCCGAGAACGGTGAGAAGAAAGGGGTCCAACCAGGAACTGAGAACCGCTTGAACATTGCGAGCGCTTCTCATTCCGATGTGTTCCCGGTTCCAAAAATCAAAGAGGCGGTCGCCACTTTCTCGTTTGCCGAATTTAAGAGTTCTCCCTTCAACTGCAATGGGTTTTTGGGAGATGGGGTCACTCTCGTGGTCAGTTCAACGGGCGGTTTGACAGGCTGAAGGAATCGAACGCGTTTACATTCTTGAAATCGAATCGAGTCACCAGATGTCTTCAGCATTACCTGACACGCGGTGTTGCGAATAATCTCAAAGAGAAGGACACCGGGTACCAAGGGATATCCGGGAAAATGGTCCGCGAAAAACGGTTCCTCCCCAGAGAAACTCGCGCGACCTATCCAGTCTTCGGATTCGCCATCGGCTCTCTCTACCTGTGGGTGGATAAACTCTATCACTCTGATTCCGCTCCCAAAAACTTAAGGTTCTTCATCCTGGAAAAGTCTTCACCAAGGACCGCTTCGTAAGCGGTCTGGGCTTCTTCCACCTCAAGGACTTCACCTTCCGGAGAGAGACTAGACTGGAGGGTCACCTGACGGGGCTGTATCGCGGCGACCAAGTCAGGGAGGTCAGCGACTTCTAGGATTCCGGGAGCCACATTGGACAGACAATCTCTGCTGAACGTTGCTTCGAAAATCGACTCCCATGTGATCAGCCCACCCTTGGCCTCCACCACAGAGACTCGATCATCCAAGACGGCCGCGATCAATGCTACGGGTACCGCGCGACCATTTGAAATAACGCGTATTTCCTTTCCCGGGAATTCATCCACGAGAAAATCGATACAAGCCAGAACATCGCCGACACGCTGGCCAATGAGGGGGCGGTTGAGGTGCAGGGCCAGAAAATAGAGAGGATAGTCACCAAAGTATCGGTACAATGAATTCCCCTGAAGCCGATCTTCCGCCGATAACCCTCTCGGGTAATGAGTAAAAACTGGGATCCCTTTCTCCACGATTTTGTCTGTGGCGACCGGAGTAGTCAGAATATCTTCCAATAAGAGAACCACATGTCCCGAGGAGATTTCCTCGGGTTTCAAAAGATCTCCTTCAAGAAACCAGCCTGGTTCGATTTCGGTTTTCAGAAGTTCCTTTTTAGCACCCGACTGAACCACTTCCTGTTCTCGTTCCCATTGGATTGGAGATGAGGTTTCCTGGAGCCTAATCACTCGCTTCAGTTCGCGATGGAGAACATCGCGTGAAACATCCTTCTTTCGACGCTCTTCCTTTAATGATCTCGCGTCTTCGCCATAGAAGTCCCTCAAGGATTTCGCCCCGGGAATTGAGAGGTTGACCTGCCCCGTATCCACGCAGAGAAGATCCTCTACCTGATTCAATGGGGTTTCGGGTTCTGGTTTGTAATCGGACCCACCCATCAACCAGCGTTCCATCCAGTGATAGACTGCTGTGCGGCGCGGTTTGCTGAACCCATGATTATCCGGCGCTTCGATTAGATCGACTCGTTCTGGAATACCGTATCTCTGATAGAAGTTCTTGGCTTCACGGAAGGTGGCCCATGTTCCATCGATGTCGAAAAAATCATCCGACGCAGCGCAGATGAGGACCGGTCGGGGAAGACAGGCTTCGACATAATCCGCATGGTCGATTCCCAGCGCGGTCTGTCCGATAAAGTTCTGTTCCGCATCCTGCGGACCGATGGTGGAATAGAGCTTCTCCAACGAGGTGATATAACAGGAAGGAGCGGCTGCCGCGATCCTGCGGTCGATGGCCATGAAATACGAGGTCTGTGTTCCCCCGCCCGAGTTACCGGTACAACCGACTCTTTCTGAATCTACTTCAGGCCGTGATACCAGGTAGTCGATCGAACGTATCCCATCCCAGATGAAATCGCGTGCGATGTTCGTTCCAACAAGAAGCGCCTGAACGCCGAGCATGGTGTGCTCGGTTGTGGGTCCGTAACGTGCCTTCCCCTCCTTGTCCAGGTAGGCCATTCGTTCTCCCTGCCCCACCGGGTCGAAGGAAAGAACGACAAATCCTCGCTTGGCCAGATTAATCCATGCGCTCTGATAGGTGTCTGCCGCTTTCCCTATACTGGAATGACCGCATGGGCCCAGAATGGCGGGGAATGGAGGGGTTCCCGAAGACGGAATATAGAGATTTGCCGTAACGAATAGGCCCGGCTTCGATTCATAGATGACCCCTTCGACTGTGTACCCATCGAACGACTTTGTCCAAAGAGTCTTTCCATTTAGCGGGGTTTTCTCCGGAAAACCGCCGAACGATTTCACGATCTCATCTCGGACCCAATCCCTTCGCGCCTCGAGTGAGGCTGGCTCGATCAGCGATCCGACCTCTTGCGAGCGTGCCAACAGATGCGATTTCGCCTCATCGAGAAGGTGGCGGTAGAGTGGAGAATCGACATCCCTACCCCGAGCTGGCGGGGTCATCGACACCAGAATGACAAAGAATAGAGAGATAGCAGCTAGAGGGGGTTTTCTCATTTATGTCTCCAAGCACGAAAATCCGATGGTTTATCGGTTGTAATGCAGGTCTCCAGACTAATGATGGAGGAAAGCAAAGGTTGTCGATAGAGGGCTTTGTGGTTATAATGGGAAGGTTGGAAAATATGAAAATCCGGCTAAACGCCAACCGCTGAACGAGAAAACTAAGGGTTTGACATCATGAGAAAACACACTTTGATTATTGGAGTTATTGTAGGATCCTTTGTGTCGAGTGGAGCATTTGCGCAATCCAGCTCCTCGAGTCTCTCTTCTTCGAGTTTGTCCTCCACCCGATCCTCATCCGGATTCCAAGCGCCTACGAGTTCCCCCTCGACAGGACAACTTGATTGGTTGAACACTCGTCTTTCCGAAACGAGGTCTCCCTTGATCCGGTCCCGTCTGGAACGAGATCCACGGAGTCCCGCGACCGGTTATCGTCCCCCTTCTTCCTATATGGAGAGACGCGAGCTGCTGAATCGAAGTTCCCAGGAAGGTATGCGAACGGGGGACCCTTCTGAAACTGACGATCCAAACGCAATGGTTGGATACTCCGTTCTTGAAGGTTTACGACCGGGCGTCGAGGGCGCTATGACCGACCGGGGATCGCTCTCCACGGAACCACTTGGCGGCGAAAAGCCAGTTCAAACCAACCTGGGCAATGCCCCGACAGGTAGAGCGTCGCCGGGAACCCAACAAGTTGGCCCACGTTTAGGAAGTCAGACAAGGCTCGATAGTCAACCCGCTCAGACAGACAGCGAGCGGCTCACCAATCCAATGAGCGGTAGACTGGGATACAAGTCTTTCGAAAAGCTGGATGAGAATGGCGAAGTGATCGATGACCGGCTTAATCCCCTGCTCCCTCTTGAGGAAGAAGATCCCACCATGGCCGCTGAGGAAGATCCGGAGAAGGCGCCCGTGGAAGATTTACTCGATGAAAGACTACCACCCTCGATGGTGCAGCCTGTGGTTCCGGCTCCTCCACCTTCAAATTATCAGCTTCAGACCCAAAAAATGTGGAGTCAGAATCCGGTACGGCGACCTCAAACCAGTCAATTTGGATCGGGAGTGGCGCCCAACTCGGTTCCCTTCGAGCGGTCGACCGTGAGGAACCCAGGTGTTTATAGCGGGTACCAGGCGCCACGCGTGGGTACGGGCGCCAACCCTAACTACAGTTACCAGTACCGTGGCCCACGGTTATATTCGATTGGGGAAACCGAGTATGAAACCGGATCAAGTTACGACTCCCTTCCTTACTATCGTCGCTGATGCCGGATTGCTGATCCCTGTACTAACCGGAATACTTCAAGAGGGTTGACTACTTTGGAAGCGCCTTTGTTTTTTCCAGCACTGTTCCTAGAAGGTCCGCACCGCCAGACCTTTGTCGGTGCCTTTCCCGGGCGTGCCAAACCTAAAGCCGGAACTTCAGTTGTCACCATCGACCTTGGCCAAAGCGACCAAACAACCCTCCATCTCTTCGAACCTCAGGCGATACTTCCGAGCACCCCCACGGTGCTCTTACTGCACGGCCTGGAGGGGGACGCGAGCCGTCACTACATGATCCGAACCGCCAACAAGTTTGCCGATAGAGGTTGTCGAACGGTGAGAATGAACATGCGGTGTTGCGGGGATGCAGAGGGGTTAAGCACTGGGTTCTACAACGGGGCCAAATCCGAGGATGTCAGAGCCGCGTGCAATTGGATCAGGAAGAACTACCCGGAATCGCCAATCGTTTTGGTTGGTTTCTCATTAGGAGCCAATCTCATGCTGAAAGCTGCGGCGGAGGCAGCCAGTCCCACCGAGTATTCCGCGGTCATTGCTGTATCGCCGCCGATTGATCTTCAACATTGTTCAAAGTCTCTCCTCCACAACCAGAATCGGGTCTACCACAAACGGTTTGTTGTAAGCTTGGTCGACCGGGCGAACCGTCACATTAAAAAACACGGTATTGTTGAAGATTTCGGTTTGTCAAAGGTCATGACCCTCATGGATTTCGATGCCCAATTCACAGTCTCGATGGGAGGCTTTAGGGATTTAGACCACTACTACCAATCTGGATCAACCAAACCGATGCTCGAGAGTATTCGGTGCCCGTGGTTAATTATCACCGCCCAAGACGACCCCATTTGTCCCTTCGACATGTATTCGGACTTGAAAACGAACGGTCTCGGAAGACTAATAACTCCCGAAACAGGTGG
>JAJDBZ010000717.1 GCA_029261095.1 Candidatus Omnitrophota bacterium
GAAGACCTTTGCGACCGTGTGTTGATGGTCCACAAGGGCCGGTGCATCGAACAAAAAAATGTCGAAGAGCTCATTCATCCCTTAAATCGGTTCACCATCCGCTTCACACCCAAAGAGGACACAGTGGTCTCCGATCTGATCGGAGCCCTTGGGAGACTGACTCAAGAGAACGGTCACTACAATTGCGAGGTCGAGGGAGCGGAGCAGTATGCTTCGACTCTTAAGAGGCTTACCGACTCTGGCGCGACTATTCTGGAAGCACACACAGAGCACGTCTCTCTCGAAAAGTATTTCATGAACGCCATCCGTCACGCGGATGAGCAGACACCACAGGGTTGATAAGATGCGATCGATCTGGCTCATCGCAAAAACCGTCCTAATAGAAGCGGTTCGTCGGAAAGAGATTTATGTGATCGTCCTGGTGGCGGTCGGAATCATCATGATGACCGGGACAGTCAAGTTCTTCGGTTATGAGGGTATGAACAAATTCTACCGCGATGTCTCGCTCAAGATCATGAACCTGACCGCCGCGCTAACAGTGGTCGTACTTGCGGCTCGCCAACTCCCCAGAGAGTTCGAGAAGAGAACCATCTATCCCCTGCTCGCCAAGCCGGTGGGGAGATCCGCGTTTCTCGCGGGCAAGTATCTCGGCGTCGTCCTGGCCGGAATCTTTTGTTACGGACTCTTCATCATTCTCTTCTTGGGTGGAATGAGATTCTTAGGGGCGAGTTTGAATTGGGGCCTATTCGGGCAGACCGTCTTTCTCCAGATGCTCGCACTCTGCGTGGTGGCATCGATGGCTTTTATGCTTTCCCTCCTCTTCAATGTCGATGCCGCGATTACAGTGACAATCCTAGTATTCGCTTTGGGAGGAGCCCTAAGTGCGGCGATCGATTACATCTACGATTCGGTGAGGGATCTCATTCCATTCACAACCCCCTGGTTGGATGGTCATTGGTACGCTACATCCCTCGGGGATATTTTTATGAGGATCCTCAACCTGGTTGTTCCCCAACTAACCCTCTTCGATCTTTCTGGGAAACTGATCCATGAAAGTGTCTGGGATCCGGTTTCGATGACGGTGATCGGACAACTGGCCCTTTATGCCGGGGCTTACATGGTTTTGTTCCTGGGCGCCTCGCACCTACTGTTCGCAAGGAGACCCCTTTAGTGGAAAGCGCGGCTATCCAACCTCGTCCAGTGGAAATTGAAGATCAATCCGGACCCCCGATGCTGGTAGCAAGAGTGGTCTGGCTGGAGATCCGAAGGAAAGAAGAATACCTGGCACTGTTCATCCTAATGGGACTCTATTTGATGATCGCGATCGGAGCCCGGTTGGTTGGAGACAACCGAGAGGAATCGGTGGCGCTAATGTTGAACATGGGACTGTTTCTAAGTTCCGCTCTAGCCGCGATTCTAACACTCCTGACCGCTGCGGGACTGATTCCATCCGAGATCGAAAACAGAACTCTCTATCCTCTTCTCGCTAAACCGGTGTATCGCAGAGATGTTATCCTCGGGAAGTTTTTCGCTACCGTATGCGCAGGGTTATTTGTCTTCGGCGTATTTACATTACTGACACTACTGACCTGGGTACAGATGTTCCCCATGCCGGGACAGGATTTGTTGATGTTCATTCAGGCTTCAGTCCTTCAGGTGATCGCAATTTCCCTACTGGCCTCGATCGCTCTTTTGATGTCACTGAAGATCCCGAAGGCGGTTACCATTCTGGCTGTCAGTCTTCTGTATTTCGCCGGTGATCCGATCTTCAATATCGTTCGCTCGATGACACGGGATCTCTTTTTCGGAAAAGGGATCGATGGGTTACTCTCCTGTATCCCTCACTTCTCGAAGCTGACTCTTCTACAACGATTCACCGACGGGGCCCCCGCATTGGGATTGGGAGAATTCCTCGGTTTGTGTCTGTATGGGATGATTCCCACGTTGGTTTTCCTTGGTTTGGCATCGCACCTCTTCGAAAGGCGGGAAATCTGAGTGGATTTCATCTCTTCCTTGGTCTCTCGTATTGAATCCTTGTTCCGGACCCCTTGGGGAGTGTGTGGAGTATTGGCAGTCTATCTTCTCATTCCGATCCTGGGACAACGAATCGATCCGGGCGACTACACGCCGGTGCTGGGATATTCCTCGGAGGCTCAAAGCAGTCGTAACACCTCCGCAGTCTCAAGATTGTTCGGAGAGTTTCGCACTTCAATGAGCGACATCATGTTCCTAAAGACCGAACGGTATATCCATAGCGGTGTCGGCTATCAGGCCCATATCACCGAGAAGGATCTTACTGGAGAGGATGACGGAACGGATTCGGGGGCTGGCTCAGAAACATTGATTCGAACCCCGAGTGATGATTGGCGTGGTTTTATTGGCGACCTCGAACGTGAGATCAAACCATGGTCCTCCCCGGAGTTTCACATGACTCACCAGAAGGGTGTCGAACTCCTTCCCTGGTTCCGGTTAATGACATTGGTCAACCCACATCGAATTCGCGGTTACCGAATTGGCGCTTTTCTCTTGATGTCTTCGGGTGAAGAGGACGGCCTGATGAAAGCCCGTGAGTTTATCGAAGAAGGAATCAAGAATAACCCGAAGAACCACGAACTCCAGTTCATGATGGTACGAACTTATCAGCATGAGATCTCCCAAAACCGTGCGAAGATCGAAGGTTGGACCGACGAAGATGAGACTCCACTCTTGAGAACAGCTTTGAAACATGCGCAGAAGGCTATCGAATTCGGTGCCGTTGTCCGACCTGAGGCAGGTTGGAAAGGAAAGGGTCGTCCGAACGAAATGGAAGACAGTTTCGCAGGGTGCCTCCACTATGAAATCTTCTTCCTACGACGCTTAGGACTGGATGAGACGGCGCTAGAAAAAGCGATTCACTCGAAGAGAAGTTATGGAACAGACCCGATTATAGAATCGGAGATACAAGAACTGAGAGAGAAACTCGGGAAGGACATCTAGTAGTTATGGGCCCCAAAATCGTCATCGTTTCAGTCGTTCTTTTGGTCGGAGTTTGGTTGCTCCTGATCACACAAGGCAGGACCCGAACCCTCCCCGGCGAAGGTCAATCCGAGGCAGCCTCGGTATCGGATCCCTCACGACACAACCAAGCGGTCCATCTGCTTGAAACCCATGGGATCAAGATCGGGGATGCCTCCACAAATGACATTGTGGTCAAGCATGTGGGAGGGAAGTTGCAGATCGATTTGACCGATCAGTTCTTGGGCAAGGTCCCCGACACCCTTCTGGGAACTCTCGGTTGGACCAGCCCCTCCAACTGGATCTCTGAAGAAGGATACAGCAATTTCCTCGATTCGTTGCACACATTCCTCATCGAAGAGATGCCCGAAGAACATGGTCATTCGCACGGCGAGGGCGGGCATGAGCATGCGCATGACGATCATGAGCACGGTGAGTAACGCCGCCTTCCAAAAGGCTCGTCCGCTTTAGCCGTCTGGAAGACGGCGCTACGATTCTTTTTACTTCTCGACTATAATCACTCCCGCGAGGGAGGTGAAATCATGGAAGAGTATTTTGTCGGGTGGGGAACGCTCACTCTCATCAATGCGGGACTGGCACAAGGTAAGAACCGGAGCGGGTTGAATTGGTTTTTGTTGAGTATCCTGCTCGGGCCGGTGGCGACTTTCTTGATTGTGGTGCTGGACCCGTTACCGCCTCCTTCGTCGACATAAGCGGTCGCTGAATTTCAGATTCCCGTTCCGATTCCCATCATGTGGATTAGAATCACTATAGTAACCCACATTGTAAGAGTACCCCATTAGAACGATTCAATTGACTCTCGATGAAAATCTCATCAAAGCAGTCGATCGACTCACCAAGAAGCTGAAGACAACACGATCCGCCTTTACCCGCGAGGCATTACGGGAAGCGTTGAACAGACATCAGATCCTCCAGTTGGAAAAGAAGCACCGAGAGGGCTATGAAAAATATCCTGTAGAAGAAGGCGAGTTCAGTGTCTGGGAAGATGAACAGGTGTGGGTTGATTGATGAAGCGTTCTGAAATCCGTTGGTACAAGTTTGCCAAAACGGATAAAAGACGTCCAGTCCTGATTCTGACTCGGGACTCGGTAATCGAGAAACTTGGTGAGGTCACGGTTGCCCCGATTACG
>JAJDBZ010000718.1 GCA_029261095.1 Candidatus Omnitrophota bacterium
GCCCTTTATTCACTCCCCATTGCCGTCTAAAGTAACCAGCAGAATGGACCAACACCTAAAAACCACACCAGAAACCGAGGGACTCGATCCCGGCAATGTCCGATTGAAGCTTCGGGGCCAGTTCACTTGGTTGCACGGGAAACAGTTTCGATCGGAAGTCGATCGTGCCATCAAGAGCCAACTCAATCAGATTGAATTGGATTTTGAAGACCTACTGTATCTCGATTCCACAGCGCTGTCCGAGATTCTGACCGCTCAAAAGCTTGCCGAAGAAGCGGG
This sequence comes from Candidatus Omnitrophota bacterium, assembly GCA_029261095.1. Taxonomy (GTDB): domain Bacteria; phylum Hinthialibacterota; class Hinthialibacteria; order OLB16; family OLB16; genus JACKFH01. Next base: position 280 of record JAJDBZ010000718.1, read on the forward strand.
TGGAAAAATTTGGATCACGAACCCACGGAAGCTGATTCGCCACATCTTCGTCTCAGCCAAACTCGATCAAGTTCTTGATATCGGTCCCGCTTTCGACTCAAATTCGAAAACTTCAGATGATTAGAACATCTCATATCCTGATCGCCGGGTGCCTCTTTTTCGCCAGCCTTGCAACAGGAGAGGGAATCAAAAGCGATCGCCAAATCCTGATTGTGTTGGATGGATTCCGTCCCGATTATCTGAGCGAAGAGATCACACCCAACCTATTTTCAATCGCCGAGTCGGGCGTCTTTTTCGAAAACCACCATTCGGTGTTTCCCACCGTGACACGGGTGAACGCCTCGTCTTTCGCAACTGGGTGCTACCCATACACCCATGGAATTCTCGGGAACACAGTATTCTTTCCGGAGATCGATCCCGCCAACGGTCTCACGACTGGGAGCCGTGGCAACCTGGAGAGGATTACCGAGGTGACCGAGGACAAATTGTTGACCACCCCCTCCCTGGGTGAGATCCTGCAGGATCACGGGAAGCGGTTGGCAGTTTTTAGCGCCGGCTCTTCGGGGTCCTGTTTTCTCCTCAACCACAAGGTCGCGGGCGGCGCGGTCTTCCATCATTCGTACACCCTGCCGGAACACCTTCATGAAGAAGTCGAAAACCTCTTGGGACCCGAACCTCCCGATGCCGTTCCAAACCAGGGACGAAACCACCGCGCAATGAGCGCACTGATTGAGTTTGGATTCAAAAAACAGAAGCCTGACATGATGATTCTTTGGCTTTCGGATCCCGATCACACCGCTCACAAATTTGGCATGGGTGCCCCCACCACCGTTGAGTCCATTCAGTTGGTCGATGGTGAGATTGGAAGACTCCTTCAGTTCTTGGATGAGGAAGGTTTACGAGATCGAACCAATATTCTTGTCTCCTCCGACCATGGGTTTTCGATGCATGTCGGGAAGATCGACCTGGTGACCCTCCTGGCTCAACACGGATTTAAGAAGTCCAAAGAGTCCACCGATACGGTCGTGGTCGGACCTGCCCTCCATGTAGAGAATAGTGATCCCGAGCGAATCCAGGGAATCGTTTCTCTTCTTCAAAAGACCTCGGAAATTGGCGCGATTTTCACAAAAGCCAAAGAGCCGGGTGCTCCAGAGGGTTGGGTCGATGGCACCCTCTCGTTCGACCTCATCCACTGGAACCATGATCGTTCGGCCGATATTCTCATTTCCCCGAACTGGGACGATACCGAGAACGAGTACGGTTACAAAGGGCAATCCATGAATCGTGGAGTGGCGGGGCATGGTTCTTCCAGCCCTTGGGATATTCACAACACTTTGTTTGCAAGCGGTCCGGATTTCAAACAAGGAATTCGGAATCCGGTCCCGTCGGGAAACATCGATTTGACCCCCACAATGTTATCGCTCGCGGGGATCGAACCACTGCCTTCCATGGATGGAAGAGTTCTGACCGAGGCAATGTTGGAGGGCCCCGATCCCAAAACGGTTGAAACCAGAGAGAGAAGCTACGAGGTGTTCCGGAAAGAAGACGGATTGAATTACCGCCTACAGTTGACCGAGTCAGAGGCGGGGGGCGCCCGCTATGTCGACCAGACCGTGACCGTTAGAGAATAAACCGCCCTGTTTCTTCCGACTCCTCAATACTCGAAAGACCCTCCCGGATCCAAAACTTTTGCCTCGGACCCGATCGCCTTACATTTCTTCTTGAAATCCGCCGGGTCCTGCTCAATGGGAGGGAACGTGTTGTAGTGGACCGGGATCGCCAGTCGTGGACTGATCAGACGAACCGCTTCCACCGCGTCATCGATGCCCATGGTGAAATGGTCGCCGATTGGGACTAGAGCCACCTCGATCTTGCTGTTGCGTGTGCCGATCAATCCTAGATCGGAAAAGAGACCTGTGTCCCCGAGGTGGTAAACAGTCTTGCCTTCGATTGTGTATAATATCCCTGTGGGCATCCCGGTGTAAATCACATTTCCGCTTTCTTCCTGGTAAGAACTACTGTGCCAAGCCTGGACCAGTTTGATCTGGCCCCACTCATCCTTGTAGGTCCCCCCGATGTTCATTGTCACTGCCTGTGTCCCTTTGGACTGGCAATACGCAGCCAACTCATACGTTGCCACCACCGGACAATCGTTCTTTTTCGCGAGATCGATCGCATCCCCTAGATGATCGTTGTGCCCGTGGGTCAGAAAGATCGCGGCCAGTTCGGGAAGGTCTTCCGCTTTCAGGCTGGCCAATGGATTCCCTGTGATAAAGGGATCGAATATCACGGCGCCTGCTTCCGATTCGACAAGGCAACAGGAATGACCGATATAGCTGAGCGTCGGCATGGAATAACCTCCAATTGAATTAGAATCGGACCGATCGAATGCAATGGACGGAAGTATAACAGAACCGATAGGGGCGAGGGAACGTGCCCAGATCGTCATAGATCTTGGAGAAACCAATCTCATCCTCATTAGATTCCATTTGGAGAAAGAAAAACCTTGACATGTCAAATGGGTTAGACTACTCTGTAATTTAGAGCGGTCTGAACCGTTTTTAGAAAGGAGTTCGCACCATGGATATGACAAGAGAATCCGCCGAACAATCGTTGAGAGAGATCGAGGAGATCGAAAAGAAGACTCGGTTGGACCGGGACTGGCGAGGTGGAGACCTGTTGCTCATCCTGTGGGGAGCGGTTTGGATCTTTGCTTTTCTCGGGAGCCATTATTATCCTGGAAAAGCGGACCTTTTCTGGATGGTTGGTAACTCGGTGGGAATTGCTGGAACCATTCTGGTGGTTCGAAATATTTCCCAAAATGTTAAAAGCGAAGACACGAGCAAAATCGGGATCTTCTGGTTTGTCCTGTTCGCTTTTACCCCCGTCCAAATCGCCATTATGTCACCCACCGATGGGATACAGGTGAATGCTTTCATATGTCTCCAGATCATGTTTGCTTACGCCGTCATGGGGCTATGGCTTAGGTTGAATGGGATGTTGGTATTATCGGCGGTCATCTCGGTCTTGACCCTGGTGGGGTATTTTCTCATGTCCCCCTATTACAATCTCTGGATGGCCTGTACCAGCGGAGTGGTCCTGTTTGGAAGTGGACTCTACGCCCGCTATCTCATGAGCCGAAAATGAAAGAATTGAATGCAATCATTCACCAGCCGATCCGACTTCGGATGATGGCTTCGCTTATCGCTCTTCCGCCCAAGGAGAAGGTCGAGTTCACTTACCTCCGTAACCTTCTAAAGGTGACCGATGGAAACATGGGCGCCCACCTTATCAAGTTGGAGGAGGCGGGGTATGTCAAAGTCGAAAAAACCTTTGTCGGCAGAACTCCAAAATCGTTTATCTGGGTCACCAATAAAGGGCGGAGTGCATTCGAAGATCATGTCGCGGTCCTCAATGAGATTCTGAAAGCGGGTGAAGAAAAGTGAAATTAATGAGATTTCTTTTAGGGAGAATTTGTCATTGATTTATTTCCCTTCAATTCCTAACCTTGCGGAAATGGATTGATCGGGGGCGCAACTTTATGCCGAAATACACAATTCATTCTTCTTGGTTGATTGGTTTCGCATCGTTCCTCTTCATTTGTTCGATCGCGAATGGGGGTTCGAAACCCAACATCGTCTTCATTCTCGCTGATGACCTGGGTTACGGGGATGTCGGCTGCTATAACCCCGATTCGAAGATCCCGACACCCCACCTCGACCGACTCGCGACCCAGGGAATGCGATTCACGGATGCTCATTCCCCTTGCGCTGTCTGTTCTCCCACACGGTATGGAATTCTGACGGGACGATACGCCTGGCGAACCGAGCTCAAACGAGGTGTCCTTTGGCCCTGGGATCGACCGCTCATTGAGAAAGATCGCCTAACTGTGGGAAAGATGCTCCAGGAGGAAGGCTACAACACAGCCTGCATCGGCAAGTGGCATCTCGGTTGGCTTTGGCCCACCACCGACCGCACACGGTATAACTCGAAGACGTCTATCGGAGCTTATAACGGAGGCTGGAGTGAAAAATTCGAGAAAAAGATCGATTTCACAAAACGCATCCGGGGAGGGCCGACCGAGCGAGGGTTCGACTATTACTTCGGCGACGATGTTCCCAACTTCCCGCCTTACTGCTACTTCGAAAATGACCGCCTTTTGAGTATCCCCAACACCCACTATGCGGGGGAGAGTTTTAGCCGCCCCGGACCCATGGTCGATGGATGGGTGATGGCCGATGTGATGCCCCGCCTTTCGCGAGAAGCGGTGAGCTACATCAAGAACGATCAGGGTAAAGCCTTCAGAAGAGAGGAGGGTAAACCTTTCTTCCTCTACATGCCCCTGACAGCTCCCCACACACCGATTGCCCCTGCCGCCCAATTCCGCGGAAAAAGCGAAGCGGGCTGGTATGGCGATTTCGTTCATGAGGTCGATTGGGTAGTCGGTCAAGTGATGCAGGCTTTGAGGGATTCCGGACAAGCCGAGAACACCCTACTCATTTTCACCAGCGATAACGGTTCACCCGCTCGCGATGGGACTGAGATGAACGGGAAACCTCGGTCGGTTCATCGTTTTGGCCACAATCCGAGCCACTCTCTCCGGGGCATCAAAGCGGATATCTGGGAGGGTGGCCACCGAGTTCCGTTCATCGCGAGATGGCCCAGCAAAATCGAATCGGGATCCGACAATGACGAAACTATTTGCGGTGTTGATCTCATGCGGACCATCTCATCGATGATCGACTACGATCTCCCCGAGAACTCCGGTGTGGACAGCTACAACATCCTCCCAGCGCTGCTAGGCGAGGAATCGAAGACTCCGATTCGTCAGGCCACGGTTCACCACTCCGGAAACGGCATGTTCGCTATCCGCCAAGGGAAATGGAAACTCATCCTCGGCAAAGGATCCGGCGGCTGGAGCGGCGATGGTGAGGAGGGCGATCCACGGGTTCAACTTTACAATCTGGATGACGACCCTTCTGAGACTACGAACCTTCAGGACCAAGACCCGGACCGCGTGTCAATGATGACAGAGCTGCTGGATAGATACAAAGAGTCGGGACGGAGTTACCCACCCAATTGAGATGAGCCTGAGTCCGGTTAAACGGACGGCTCTCTGTGTAGCGACGGAATTCATTCCGTCGCGTGGACCGACAACATCGTAGAAGCCCCTCTGTTTCCTTTCTCCAATCAGATTTCTCCCATTCGGTCGAAATGACGGACATGATCGTCATCAATCCAACTACCCCCCAAACTCCTCCCGCAACTCACGTTTCAGCACTTTCCCCAATGCATTCCGTGGGAACTCTTCCAGAAAATGAACCCCGGAGACCCGCTGGGATTTACCCAACTTCTCGTTCGCCCAATCTTTCAATTCATCAGTTGTTACCTTTGCGGATGCATTCGGGATGACCAAAGCCAGAGGAGTCTCTCCCCATTTCTCGTGCGGCACTGCAATAACCGTGACATCCATAACCTCGGGATGCGCGGTAAACACCTCTTCAATGTCGCAGGCGTAAACGTTCACTCCACCGGTGACAATCATGTCCTTCTTACGGTCGAGGACATAAAGGTAACCGTCTTCATCGAGTCGTCCGATATCTCCTGTCATCAAATGGGTGCGTCCACGCTCGTCCACCCATATGGCCTCATCAGTGAGGTCGGGACGGTTGTGGTACCCCGACATGAGCCCGGCAGCGTAACCGACGATTTCTCCAGTCTCTCCCACTGGCATCTCTTTTCGATCGTCGCCCACAATACGGATGTCGTTCCCCATCCAGGGGCGACCCACCGACCCTGGTTTCTTCAGCATTTCATCTCGGAGAAGCCCGGTCCCCACCCCTTCGGTAAGACCATACAGTTCGAAGAACTCACAATCGAAACTGTTGAGAATCAACTTACGAACCTCCTGGTGAAGGGTGGAACCGACAGATACCAACACCTCGAGAGACTGGAGGTTCCGGCTCTTGAATGTCGGATCGGCCATCGTCACATTGAACTGAGTGGGAACCATGAGGGAGTGGGTGGCCTCTTCCTTTTCCGCCAGATCTAAGAAGGATCCAGGACTGAATTTGTCCATCAACACAACCGTCCCTCCGGCCATAACCGTCGGCAGCATCATGGCCCAGGTTCCGTTGGTGAACAGCGGCGTGGTGGCAATAGAGATGGTGGATTCATTGACTCGAAAGGGGAGCGCTAGATTGTAGCCCATCATCACACGCGAATGATGCGTGTGGACAATCCCTTTAGGTGTACCGGTCGTTCCGGAGGAATAAACAATAATAAAGTTGTCCGATGGTTTGATCTCCACAACCGGGTTATCTGAGTCGGCCCTCGCGACAATTTCTTCGAAATTGGTCCAGCCCTCTTTTTCAAACCCAACTGATATCAGACCGGCTTTAAGGACACAGTCTGGAATCTCATTGAATCCTTCGACAAACCCCTGGAGCGAGGCCGCAAGGAAGAGCGCTTTCGAACCGGAATCCCGGATCATTCCCTCCACCGCAACCGGTGCGGCCATCGGCGAAAGCGGAACCACGACCCCGCCAGCTTTGACAATGCCAAAAATGACCTCGGCGTTTTCGATGCTGTTCAGCATTAACAGAGAGACCCGGTCCCCTTTTTCGATCCCGATGGAGTGAAGAGCATGGGCAACTCGGTTCGCCCGCTCATTGAATTCTCTCCAATTGACTCTCTGGTCTCCGAATACCCAGGCTTCATGGTTTGGCTGCCATTTTCCATAGCCGGAAATCATGTCGGGGATCGAGATGAACGGTGTGTCTAAGCGTTTCATATTTGCTCCAGTCACCATAAAATTACGCAAAACTAAACCGTTTAATTCGAAGTGAATAGATGTCTTTGACCTTTTGGAGTCTGGATCCCTATTGAAACCTTCACCTTCCTACGTGGAAGGAAATCCACAACGAATCCTCCCCAAACTCTTTGCGGGCAGGGTGTCTTGTGTGATATCTCTATGAGAAGACCAGGAATAACCAGAGGGTTCACACCTAGATGGGCGGGATTTCGCGACTAAAGATTTCCAACCGTTTTCCGCTGCGGAGACTACTGTGATCGCCAAGATCGACGAAGCGATCTTGGCGATCACAGGGAAGATTAAAAAAAACTAGAATGAACTCGCGAAGCTGTTGGAGTCGTGTTACGCCACGCGTTTCCGCTTTTCTCTAGTACGCCTGCCAACCATGCCGATTGCTCCCATGCCAAGAAGGGCCAGAGTGGTTGGTTCGGGGATC
>JAJDBZ010000719.1 GCA_029261095.1 Candidatus Omnitrophota bacterium
GATGCCCCGGCGGTGAATCCGATTCGGCAAAAACCCTCGGGAAGCCAGTTTTCTGTGGTGACAATCTCGCCCGTGTCGGGATCGCGGTGGTGAATCCGCCGGGTCCCTTCGATTCGTGAGAGTCTGTCGATGTGATAAGCCGGGTATTTCTCCCCGGAAATGTCACGAAGATGGCTTGTGTTGCTACTGTTGAACCCGCCTACAATCAGGACGAGATCGAGATTCTCTTTGACCATTTCGATGACCGCGTCCTGTCGTTCCTGGGTGGCGGAACAGATGGTGTCGAATGAGAGAAACCGTTCCGGGAGTTCGTCCTGCCCGAATCGATCCATCAATGCCAGTTTGATTCGGTTCGCGATTTCGAGGGATTCGGAACTGAGCATCGTGGTTTGGTTAGCCACGCCGATTTTCTGAAGGTGTTTATCGGGTTCGAATCCTTTCGAACTGGCGCGATCAAACTTCTTTTGAAAAGTTTCGGTATCTCCCCCATGTCGGATGTAGTCGCAAACCAAGTCGGCTTCCGCCAAGTCTCGCACTACAAGATATTTGCTTCCCGGCTGAGACTCGGCGCGCGAGCAGGTGGCAATGGTCTCTTCGTGGTTGTATTTCCCATGAACGACCGAGGTATATCCTTCGCGGGCATACCTCTCAACACGTCGCCAGACATTGGCGACCGAGCCGCAAGTGGTGTCGACCAGGACACAACCCGTTTCTTCCAACGCTTTCAGTTCCCCGGTGCTCACCCCGAAAGCGGGGAGGAGGACGACATCTTCGGGTTTGAGATCTTCGATCTGGGTTCCCGAACCGTATTGACCGGAGAGGAATTCGATCCCCATTTCGATCAACCGTGTGTTGACCCTGGGGTTGTGAATGATTTCGGTGGTGAGAAAGAGACGGCGGTCGGGGAACTTCTTTCGGGTTTCATAGGCGTAATCCACCGCCCGATCGACCCCGTAACAGAAACCAAACTCTTTAGCGAGAAAGATTTCGACTTCCGGGCGTTTCAGGTGGTAATCGTGCCTTTGGAGGTGGTCGATCAGCTCGCAGTGGTAATCCAGTTCGAGCTCGCCGGCGACCTCCTTCTTCAGGCCGAAACCTTTGCGATAGATGGGGACCTCGGAGATGAGGTTGGCCAATTAGAAATCCTTCCTTTCCGTCTTTGATTCTTATTATAGGGGGGAACTGGCCTTTGTTAAGCGGTCAGAAATGTACAAAGCCCTTGTCTATGAGGCAGCAAAAGCCGGGAAACCCTTGAAAGGATTGACCTTTGCCACGGGGTTAGGGTATGGTTCCAAGTCTTCCAGATCGCCTGAAAAGGCGACCTACGCCACAAAACCAACACCCGAGTGGGGCTGTAGCTCAGCTGGAAGAGCGCTTGACTGGCAGTCAAGAGGTCAGGGGTTCGATCCCCCTCAGCTCCACCAAATTTCCAAAGGCTTTTTATGGGTTTTGAAATCTGGTCCTAGGAAGCGTTGCCGAAACGTTGCCGAAAGGGACCCATCCATGCCGCCACTTCCCCGACGCCTGTCGCAGGTTGCATTCTCCCCAAGGTCCCCTTCCGCTGGGCGGCGGCCTCGGCTCCGAGGAAGTGGCAAATCAACCGCAAATCCACATTGAGCGCGGTAAGGGTGCCAAGGAGCGAATTCTGTGGCTTAACGAGCACACCGCGGACGATCTTCGGAATCGGCTCGACTGCCGCGCCATTGGACGGGACACCGGGAAAGATGTTCTTTTTACCACCCTGAAGGGAAGCAATCCTACCTCTAACTAAACACGAACACGTTCCCGAGACGATTGGGAACTCCTGAAAATCTAGAGGCTACGGCTATCTTTTGCCTCCCTTGTGGTAGATGATCCCAAGGTGAACGAGGTAGAGAAGGTCAATTGGCAAGTTCTCTCCGCCAACCTGAACATGTGCTGTTCGCCAATTCTTGTTGTCGCCGAAACACTAATCTCCTCTCAACTTCTTCGTTTTACGCAGAGATTCCGACCAATAATTCAAAGAGAACATCAACATGACAACAGGTACTGTTAAGTGGTTTAACGACTCGAAAGGCTTTGGCTTTATCACTCCCGATGATGGTCAAGATGACGCCTTTGTCCACCATTCGGAGATTCAGGGAGACGGCTTCAAGTCCCTTCAGGAAAGCGACAAGGTCGAATTCGAGTTTTCCCAAGGGGCTAAGGGACCGCAGGCTTCCAACGTAAGAAAAATCTAAAACCTTGGTTTGGGCAACCAGCCTCTTTTGACGACAACTAAGAGTATCTCAAAAGGGGCTTGACGCCCGAACTTTGCCTTTGCCATTCGTCCCCCTCTCTCAATTTGGCGTGATTGTTCCAGGCTAATGGTACCCCCATCTCTACTTTTGGTTTCATATCCACGGCTGATGGGACTTCCAGATTGAGGTTTTGGTTGTGAGCAGTCTCCTTAGGAAGGGCGCCGTTGGCACGGAACCCCGAATGGTTTTATATACTCCACGAATTAGCCACCGATGTGATTGTCATTTGAACTTCCCTAACCCTTTGGGAATCTCTATTGCCCATCAGGTGTGAGTCTCCCCTTCATTCCTTACCGCTTCGTCCATTGTAAGAACCTTGGCGCCATCCTAGTCAAACCATGTGAAAATCGAGGTTATTTGTTTGAAGACCCCAAATTAAAATCTTGACCCTGACAGGATGGAGAGCGAGACTACTCACAACCCGCCGGCGGACGGTCTCCCGGACACTCATCCACCGCCGCGCGCAATGATTGTTCCTATGAGGTTAATCGTATGAACACTTCTCGTCGTATCCTCCTCTTTGTGATCGCAGTAATCGTCTTTATCCCGCCGATTTTAGCTCAGTCACCGAGCGTCACCATCGGTCCAGAGGGGCAGGTGCTGACTACGTTCGAGCGCGGGGGCGAAACCTACACTCTGGTCGGCAATGACGAGATCGAATTTGTTGACAATGGCGAGGGCGTCCTCCATTTCGAAACCGTCGTGATAGATGCGACACGCGAACCGGTCATCGACCTGAACGTCCTTTACGAAGCGACCGACATAGAAAGGACCGGCCCTGCTTTCAACGATCCCCTTGATCCCCGATTTACCGGCGACCTCGACGCCATCCTCTCCTCCACATGCCTGATCCGCGGCAATGTATACGACGTCTTGTTCGATCGAGCCGAGAGACGACCATTGGTGGAGATCTCGGATGTCAGTGACGTCGACATTAGATCGGAGTCAGGCACAATCATTGTCGGCGATCCCGACAATGACCTCTTTAATATCATCGTTGTGACCGGTCAAATCAATGTCACCATCACCCACACCCTCACCACGACCCCGCAATTCGTCGACACGTTGACCATCCAACTCTTCGCCTCCGAGGCCCCTACCGGAGCCACGGTGACTGTTGACGCCGAGGGGCGGGTCCTGACCTCGTTTGAACGCGATGGAGAAATCCACACACTTGTGGACAACGCGACGCTCGACTTCTCCTCGGAGGGTGGCGAACGTGTGCTAAGTATCGCAACGGTTGTAAAAAACGCACTGCACCCCCCGTTGATTGAGTTGGACCTGGTCTTCGAACAGACCGATATCGCCCCCACCGGTCAGGCGTTCAACGTGCCGCTCGACCCCCGGTTCGCTGGTGATCTCGACGACATCCTGGGCGCCAACTCCCTCACCCGCTTCGATGTTTCAGATCTCCTGTACGATCGCGTGGACCAACCCACCTTGGAGAATATCGTCTCCGTTTTAGGGATAACCCCTTTCCAAACGCCTGGCACAGTGTTCATCGGCGACGTTGACGATCCTTTGAACATAGACGTCCTTTTCGGACACGTCACTGTAATAATCCCCATCCTCACGTCGACGACCCCTCATTCCGAGGACACGATGACGATTCAGCTTTTTCAAGGCGCGGAACCCATGCCGGGGACGAACCTCGACCTTTGCCCACCTCCCGATGGGGACGGCCGTCTCGACGCTTGCGATCTTCTATTGATTTTGGAGGAGATGCAAAGCGGAGGAATCCCGGAGGAACAGCTCTTCGGGGTATCGCAGGATTGGTTGGAGGAAGGACTGGATGGACAATAAGATGATGATGGTCTCACGTGTGGTGGTTTCTTTATGTCTCACGTTAGCCGCTACAACCCCGGTTTGCTCCATGAGCGTCACCATCGGTCCAGAAGGGCAGGTGCTGACTACGTTCGAGCGCGGGGGCGAAACCTACACTCTGGTCGGCAATGACGAGATCGAATTTGTTGACAATGGCGAGGGCGTCCTCCATTTCGAAACCGTCGTGATGGATGCGACACGCGAACCGGTCATCGACCTGAACGTCCTTTACGAAGCGACCGACATAGAAAGGACCGGCCCTGCTTTCAACGATCCCCTTGATCCCCGATTTACCGGCGACCTCGACGC
>JAJDBZ010000720.1 GCA_029261095.1 Candidatus Omnitrophota bacterium
CCGGAACATAGTAACCCGGGGACAGCACGCCAAACTGGACTCGCCAATCGCTACCTCCGGGATAGGGAACGGCGACTTCGGGTGTGCCCGGGATATCCGCCAGTTGAAGAGTCAACCAGTTCGGTTCGACCACACCAGTAACTTTCCCCAGGAGGTTCGCATTGGGAAAGAGTTTCTTGTCGTAACTGGGTCTATCCGATGAATCGAGCCCCCAACCCGGCCGATACTTTCGACGAACTTTCTCCTCCTCGACCAACGCGCTGCGCAAGGCATCTGTTGACCATTCTTGAAGTTGGGTGTCCAAGGTGGTCCGGATTTCCAATCCTCCACCATACAAGGTGGATGCGTCATCCATCTGCATCTGGTCAGAAGTGAGAGGAAAGTGGCCGGGCGCCATTTCTCCAAGGAGAAGTTCATCGCGGACAAAGTGGGTCCAGTACGGGTGTTTGTCGAGTTGAGCCGCGCCGCTCGTTTTCTTTGGACGGAGGTTAAGTTGCTCTTCTTTGGCTTCATCGGCTTCCTCTTCGGTGATAAAACCGCAATCGACCATCGAGTTCAAAACCACCGCGCGCCTCGTCTTGGAGCGTTTGTAATTAGCCACCGGCGAGTAGAGGGTATTTCCCTTGAGCACACCGATCAACGTCGCGGATTCCGCAAGGTTTAGATCGATCGGTTCCTTCCCAAAATAAAACTCGGCTGCGGCGCGAATTCCTCTTGTGTTGTGACCGTACATGACTTGATTCAGATAGATGGTCAGTATCTCTTGTTTGGAAAGCTCTTGTTCGATCTTAACAGCATAAAGTGCTTCTTTGATTTTGCGCTGATAGGATTTCTCCCAATTCGTGTAGAGGTCCTTTGCAATCTGTTGTGTTATGGTGCTGCCACCCCCCTCGATACGGCCTGAAGTGAAATTATTATAAGCAGCCATCCCGATTCGAATCGGGTTAACTCCATTGTGCTTATAGAACTGCTGGTCCTCAGTGGCGATGAGTGCATCGATCAGGTATTTTGGAAGTTCGTCATATCTCGCTAGGCCACTTTTTTCTTTGAAGAACTCCGCGATGACTTCCCCATCACGGGCCAAAAGTTTCGAGCCAATGTTCGGATTGTAGTCGTTGACTTGTTCGATTCCCGGTAGGCCTTCGATGTGATCCATCACAAAGGGCCATCCGTACCCGATGCAAAAAAAGACCACGGTAGCGAGAGTGAGTAGCCCTCCCACATAAACATATCCAACGAAATACCAAAAGGTTCCGTGTTTCTTTTCGGTCATTGTGGTCAGTTTAGATCCTGATTCCCAAAATGAATAGGATTCGGTTCACGATCCAACGTTTTCAAGAACATACCGCCCTGTCTCTTTTTCCTCAACGATCCGGCAAATCGGAGTTGCGGGTTCGTGGCTCATGGCGAGGATCCACTCCTTGTCGCAGGCTTCCCTGAAGAACGTTTGTTTTGTTTTGGCTTTTAATACGGGATCAGTGTCATAAGCCATGTTGTAGTGGGGGACAATCTGTTTCGCGAGCGGGAGAAGATCTCCTGTAAAAACAAGCTCCTTCTCTTGTCCCTCGATCAGGATCGAAACATGGCCGAGAGTGTGACCCGGTGTGGGTAGAAATCGGACTCCCGGACAGATCTGCGCATCCTCCGAAACAATCCGGAGCTGACCGGCTTCCTCCAACGGTTGATAGTTCTCGTTATTGTAGGCATTGGGGGTGATTCCCGAACCGGAGTTAGCGACCTCCCATTCTTTCTTGGATACAAAGAACTCCGCATTTGGAAAGGTCGAGACCAACTTCCCGGAACTATCTCGTGTAACACAACCCCCAGCATGGTCGGTATGTAGATGAGTCAGGAGCACTTTATTCACATCCTCTGGCGGGACGCCGATATTGGCTAAATTCGCGCCGATCCAGTCAGAATCTTCCACCGAATAAAATGCCTTCTCCTTGTCGTTTAACTTGTTTCCGCATCCAGTCTCGATAAGGATCGTTTCGGTGCCTTTTTTCACCAGTAGACAGTGGGTTTCGAGGTGAATTCTATTTTTTTTATCGGCTGGATACCAACGATTCCAAATGATTTTAGGAAGAATTCCAAGCATTCCCCCGCCATCCACGCGATTCCGGCCTCCGCTCACCAGATGAACAGAAATTCCCCCTAAATCGATTGAATACTCCATATTCCTGGCAACCTCCCCAATCTACATCCCTTGACATTCGTAAATTTTTGAGTGAGAATGTAGAGAGGACACAATATCACCCCGAAATTGTCGGAATAAGGAGACTTTTCCTGTCGCATTTTAACCGTCTTTTTCAGTCGAGGATTCTTCTCGGCCTCATCTTCTTCGGCCTTATTGTAGCGGGCGGACTCCATTTGGTGAACGCGTTGGAATTAGGCGTAAACGATCACGGCGTCCAGATCCTAAAGGCGCATTCCGCGAATGTCATGAGTGTCGGTTTCACCGAAGATGGAAAAAGTGTGGTAACGGCGGGACTCGATGGCATCATTCGAGTCTGGGACCGAAATAGCGAAACCTGGACCCGGAATATTGTTGGCGATGTTCAGGGGATCCGTTATGCGGCTGTCAGCCCGAATGGTCGACAGGTCTTGTCGGGAGGGTACGACCAGAGGGTCAGGCTATGGGATATCGACACCGAGGCCATGATCGTGGATCTCGGCTCTCACACGGGTCCCATTTATTGCGCGGATATTTCCCCTTCTGGGAATGTCGGGATATCAGTGGGTGAACACCATCAGGCTCACGCATGGGATCTTGAGACACGGCAGTTACTTTGGAGTGTTTCAGGTAAGGATCATTCTTCCGAGACACTTTATACTGTCGCTTTCTCGCCGGATGGTCGTGAAGTGGCGATTGGGCGAGAGAACGGTGATGTATTGTTTATCGATACCGAGACCGGAGAGCAATCGGATATCATTTCCGATCACCCGGTTGCTATCATGTGCGTGATTTACTCCCACGATGGGCGGTATGTTTTCACCAGTGGTTCGACCAACCGTATTTGGATGTGGGACCGCGCGGATAAAAAATTGATCCGCGAGTTCATCGGACATCTGGGAAGCATACGGACGATTTCAGTATCGGACGATGGCAAGAGGTTGATGTCCGGGAGTTTCGATCGGACAGTGCGTGTTTGGGATGTCGATTCGGGTGAGGTGATTCAAGTCCTTAGAGATAACGGTGAAGCGGTTTACAGCGTGGCGCTTTCACCCGATGGAAAAACGGGGATCGCTGGGAGCTAC
>JAJDBZ010000073.1 GCA_029261095.1 Candidatus Omnitrophota bacterium
ATTTGTTCGTGAACAAAGTCCCCCCGTCTTCCCCAGATTAGGTCCATCTCGAATACCTGGTGACTGAATTCGGAGATCGGACACTTCAGGAATGGGAACTGGCCACCGGGCTTGAATCGCACTCCAATCACGCGTGTTCCATCGGTCGGCCCGATACAGAGGAATCTTGAACGGATACCGGAGATCCAGCACTTTTTAAAGGAGACAAACTCAGACGGATCTACCGGGTTCGCGAGAAGATGGGGGGCTCCGAAGTTGAACATGAGGTTGATCGATCCATCCGGCATCACATAGGTAAGCCCGGAATCGAGAGGCGCATCGACCGACCAGTAACTTTCGACTAAGGAATCCAGGATGGGTGAAGGCGATTGTTGGAGGTACATGATCGCTTGGGATTATCCTAGCACCCCGCTAGCAATCGTGAAGCACCCTCTTATCTCAATCGTTTCGGAGGGCTTCAAGCAGAGGTCCGCGAAGCGCAAAACGGGTGGCCAAAAAGGTTAGGAAGAGACAACTGGCCACCATCGCCAGGAGTGTGAGGGAAAGCGAAACATAGGGAAAAGGATGTTGAGCCGAGCCGATGGCGGGAAGGACTGAAACCAACCCCGATAAAGTTCCAATCGATAGTCCGAGAATGACCAGCCACCAATGTTCGATGAGGACAATTCTATTGACCTGGGTGGGATGAAATCCGACCGCTCGGAGAAGGGCAAGTTCACCACGTCTTTCAAGCACATTTCGCAGAACGACCACCCCGAGACCCAAACTCCCGAGAATCATTCCAAGGCCTCCGAGCGATTGAAAAATGGAGAGGTAAGTGTTTTGAACAACATTGAACCCAGCGAGACGTTCGGCGGTGGTGACGACCTGGACACCGTGATCCCGCAGCCCGAAGGATAGGTTTTTCAAAACCTCTTCGGCTGTCCCCGGTTCAGTAGCGACCAGAAAACTTCGGTAACCCGAAACATCTGGAAATTTCTCAATGAAGTGTTTCTCCGAGACGATGACATTTCCCTGAAGAACTGAACTGGCAAGTGTTCCGACAAGTTTGACCATAACTCTTTCACCCTTACCGTTGATATAAAGAAGAGTGTCCCCCAGTTTTCTTTTGAGAATGTAGGCGACGGTGTTGAAATCGGCGACTGCGGGGATGGTCCCGTCCTCTCGGTCTTCCTCCAGGATCCTCCACGGTTCCTCCTCGTATTTTTCATCGATGACTTGATTGAAAGTGAACGACCCTCTCGTTTGGAATTCCTCGGGATCGACACCAAGAACTTGTGGAACCTGTGGACGATTGAGATTAAAACAGGATGCATCGTCGCCCTCGAGGAAGCGCATCGGAACCACCTCGGCGCCATCAAGATCATCGAGAGTCAGAGCATAGGCTTCGGCTCCTTTTTCGGTGTTGAGGTCATGGAGGACGGGAAGGGTCGTCTCTCCGAACAGGGTGAAGCCGCCCGTTCCCGAGGAGGGCTCATGCATATTGCTGGGCGTGCTGAGACGGAACGCGTCCAACGAGATGATGAGAAAACTCCCCGCGGCAAGCATGGCAATTGTGGTGAGGCTACGTCCTTTCCTTCGCGTCGCATTGCGGACTCCGAATGCCACCAAACTTAAGGATTCTTTTGAGGCGGACTTTGAGAGCAAGGCGTAGACAAGAGTGAGGCCGGAAAGGAGAAAGAGACTGCCGGCGCCGAAGAAGAGGCCCGATGATTTCGCTGGATCTCGTCCGGCCTCCAATGCCGACAGACCGCCAGAAACGAATAATAAAATTGCGACACCCCAACCCCATGACACTCGCGATCTTTTGGCAAGTCTCGGTTTTGCAGTCCCCTCAGCCCCGGCGGACAAGAGTTCTCGAGCGGGAATCCGAGCTTGTCGGGAAATGGTCAGCCAGAGTGTGAGGAATGAAGTTGCGAGGCCGGACAGGAAAGCGATCCCTAGGGTGGCGGAATGGGTCGAGAAATAGATCTGAAGACCCGAGGTGGCTCCATACCAGACGGTGCCCAGACCCCATAGGACCATTTTTCCGTAGAGTATGCCAAGAAAAACCCCCACCATTGTTCCAATAGAAGCCAATAGAAATCCCTCTAAGAGGAAGACTCGACGGATCTGTTTGGGAAGAAATCCGAGAGCAAGTAGAGTCCCCACTTCCTCGCTTCGTTGTTCGATCCCGAAGACGTTCATCAGTCCCATAAAGAGAAGGGCGGCCGCAATGAGGAAAAAACTGAGGCCCAAAAAGAGTTGTCCGAAGTCGGTTGTCGGGTCACTAGCGGCAATGGCTCGTTTTCTAACCGGGACAAAACGGAAACCGAGGGCCGAGGGCTCGAGGTTATCGGAAAGGGTCGTCGAGAGGGATTCCGAGGTGATCGTTCCGGCCGGATAACGAATCGCGGTGAGATCGCCGTAACGATTGCGCCAGAGTTGTTCACCTTTGTGAAGGGTGATGAATGCCTTGGGAGTCCCTCGGTGATCGTCCCAATAGACCTCGTCCTTGTCCCGGATTTTATCGAGGTCGATGGGGACCCCCGGCTCCCAGTCGCGGCAATCCTCCGCTTCGGCCAAGCCAGGGAAACCGGGCATCAGATCGGGATCGTCGAAGGGCCCCTCGATCGCGACAACCTCGCGCACCTTAAAAGAGGTGGTCTTCTCCTCGACCGTTCGGAGTGGGCCGATGAAATAGTAATCGACTTCGAAAGAATCGCCGATATGGAGGCCGAGGTCGTCCGCCAACCACTGGTTAATCACCGCCTCGTCCTCCTTCAAATCTTTCGGCAGGGCCGCGAGCAGGGGGCCGGGGTGGGTCTTTTCGTTCGTGGCACCCAAGACTCCGACGGCGGAGACCATCGAATAGGGGCAATATTTTGCGCCGAACCTGAACTCGTTG
>JAJDBZ010000721.1 GCA_029261095.1 Candidatus Omnitrophota bacterium
CTTCGCCCTCAAACGCGACTCTCCCGAGGACCCGTTTACTTGGTCCTCTATTGATCCGGGAATGCCTCCCCAGCTCGGGGGAGTCGAGGACGAACGATTCAAGGAAGCCAATGTAGAAGTCATTCAGTACAGCAGCCGACTCGACCCGGATGATGGCGTGATGATCGACATCTCTCCCGCCTCCATGGGGAACAGTCCGATCGGCACCAATGATGGAACGGGATATGCCATGAACCCCTTCACCGGTGAGCCCTACGATTCCAATCTCGTGAAACGAGGAGATTTCGGGAGAATCCTCGCCGAGTTCTGGGCCGATGGTCCCGACTCCGAGACACCCCCCGGTCATTGGAACACCCTCGCCAACTATGTCACCGATCATCCCGACGCGGTCAGACAGTTCGAAGGGGTGGGCCCCATCATCGACGATCTCGAATGGGATGTGAAACTTTACCTCGCCATCAACGGAGCGGTGCATGATGCGGCCGTTGCAGCATGGGGGGCCAAAGGATACTACGATTATACCCGTCCGATTTCATCGATCCGTTACATGGGCGGCCTGGGTCAGTCTTCGGACATGAATGGCCCCTCCTACCATCCCGATGGTCTGCCCCTCATTCCCGGACTGATCGAGGTGATTTCCGAGGAGACCATCCAACCCGGAGGTAGACACCAGCATTTGGTCGAACCCGCCGGACCAGGGATGGCGACCGATGAGCATGTGGGGGATATCGCGATCTATTCGTGGCTGGGAATTCCCGAGGATCCCGAGAACGAATACAGCGGCTCCGGTTGGATTCTCGCGGAAGATTGGATTCCCTATCAGCGCGAAACTTTTGTGACACCTCCCTTCGCGGGGTATGTCTCGGGTCATAGCACCTTCAGCCGCGCGGCAGCAGAGGTTCTCACCCTGTTCACCGGAAGCGACTACTTCCCGGGAGGTCTCGGGGAACTGGTTGCGCCGATAGATGATTTCCTCGAGTTTGAAATCGGACCCACCGAGGAGGTCGTGCTGCAGTGGGCGACCTACCAGGACGCCGCCGATCAGGCGGGGATCTCGCGCCTTTGGGGCGGCATTCATGTGGAGGTGGACGATTTCGCCGGGAGAGTCATGGGATACACAATCGGTCAGGATGCTTTCGAGCTCGCTAAGAAATATTTCAACGGTGAAATTGAAGCGGAACTGACTCCCTCACCCACTGCGACGCAAACCGCCACCGCGACACCCACCAACACCCCCGGTCCCGATGCGGCCGAATATCCCGAGTTGGATGTGACCGGCGATGGATTCATCGACGCGGAGGATCTCTTGGTCTTCCTCGAAAACTGGCACCGATTCACCGAGTAGAGATCCAACCCACTGACGGGAAGGAGACAAGAAGAGTGAAATCGATTCAAAAGAATATCCTATTCTGTTTTTGGACAGTCGCATTCCTCTCGAAATCGTATTGCGAACCCAACGTGGATACTCCGCTCCAAATCAATGGTGTCTTTCCATCCCTCACTGTCTTTGCTGATGGGGTCGGTAGTCACAGCGAAACCGGGATTGGGGCGCTCATCCCATGGGCTAACAAACTTTGGGCCATAGGGTATGTCGTGCATATCCGCGGCGATGGAATCGGCCTGTATGAGATCAGCGATGACATGACCATGCGTCTCCATCCTGAGTCGGTAACAGGAACTTTCGCGAATCGGATGGTGCACTGGGAAACGAAGCAAGCCGCGATCGGTCCACACTTGATCGATCCCGAAGGAAATGTGCGAACCCTTGAGGAACTCAGCAAACACCGTCTGACCAGCACCGCTCGCCACCTGATCCATCCCGGGACGATGGCCTACTATCTGACCATGGAGGGCCTCTTATTCGAGGCGAACTTGGAAACGCTGGAGACGAAGCAACTCCAAGATCTCATCAAAGAACTCGGCATTGTGGGCCAACCGCATTTCAAAGGTGCACACACCGCGCAGGGGCGGCTGGTGGTTGCGAACAACACCTATGAGGAGCCGGAGTTTTTGGGTGAACGATCAGCCGGATGCCTCGCGGAATGGGATGGAAACAGATGGACGATCCTCGAGCGAAATCCCTTCGTCGAGGTTTCCGGCAAACAGAACCCTGGACCCGGGAAACGCTATGGCAACACTCTCTTTGCTACCGGGTGGAACAAGTCTTCGGCCATTCTGCGTGTGCTACATGATGGGAAATGGAAGCGGTACCTCCTCCCGAAATCGAGTCATTCTTTCGATCATACTTGGAACACCGAGTGGATGCGCATCCGCGAGGCACAGACCGAACGCTACCTGATGGATCTCCATGGGATGTTTTATGAACTCCCACCTCTGATCTATGACGGTCACCTCTGGGGGATTAAACCAATTTGTTCGCACCTCCGAATCGTCCCCGACTTTCTATTCTGGCGCGGACTTTTTGTGATGGCGGGCGATCAGACCGACAACGCTGTGGGGCAACCCCAATCCGGGTTCTGGTTTGGGAATATCGACGATCTCTGGAGCATGGGTAAACCATCCGGTTGGGGTGGCCCCTGGTGGGAGACCCCGGTGAACGCGGGCGATGTTTCCGACCCATTCCTCATGACCGGATTCGACAAGAAGGTGGTTCATCTCACACACAACTCAGACGAAGCGGTCGAGTTTACCCTCGAAGTCGATTTCCTCGGCAATGGTTCCTGGAGGGAGTACGATACGATCGAAGTTTTACCCAAAGGATACCAACACCACGAATTCCCCGATGGTTACTCCGCACATTGGGTACGAGTGCGAGTCAATCGAGAATGCATGGCGACAGCCTATTTTGTTTATCGATAAGATTCCTCACACGACATTCAATCATCGCACGAGGCGATTGGAATCTAGGTTGATTCCGCCCTTGGGACTCTTTTACCAGAAGGAAGAATTGGTATCAAGAAAGAGGCAGTTCGCCGATCCGAGGATGAACGATGTAAGCCAGGACAACGAT
>JAJDBZ010000722.1 GCA_029261095.1 Candidatus Omnitrophota bacterium
CACGGCAGGAGATGACTGGCAAGGGGAGATCTGTAACCGAAAGAAAGATGGGGAGATTTATTGGGAGTTGGTTTCGATTTCTCCGATCCGCGACCCAAAAGGGACCATCACCCACTTTGTCGCAGTCAAGGATGACATCACCGAACGAAGAGCTGCAGAGCAAAGGTTCCGAGCGCTTCTAGAGACAGCACCCGATGGAATGGTCATCGCCGATGGAGAGGGCAAGATTGTAATGGCAAATGCTCAGTTTGAGGTCCTGTTTGGCTTCAGCCGAGATGATGTCATTGGTCAACCTGTCGAGATACTTATCCCAGAACGGTTTCGTGAAAAGCACATCGGACAACGTGAAGGATTCTTCGCAAATCCGTCAGTCCGAAACATGGGCGCTGGACTGGATCTGGCGGGTTTGAAAAAGGACGGCACCGAATTTCCCATAGAAATCAGCTTGAGTCCTTTGCAGACCGATGAGGGAATGCTCGTTTCAAGTTCCATTCGGGATATTACTGATCGCAAACTTGCGGAGGAGGCGTTGCGTGAAGCTCAAGCCGTCGCTGAAAGCGCCAACAAAGCGAAGAGCGACTTCCTGGCAAACATGAGTCATGAGATCCGAACACCTATGAATGGGATCATCGGATTCACAACACTCGCCCTAAAGACCGAGTTAAACACTCAACAGAGGGACTACCTGAGCAAGATACGGACCTCCGGGAACGCGCTGCTCACCTTGATTAACGACATTTTGGATTTCTCCAAGATCGAAGCGGGCAAACTCGATATCGAGTCGACTGAGTTCCAACTCCAAGAAATCCTGGAAGACATAGCAGACCTATTCGCCGACGCGGCCGCCAAGAAGAATATCGAGTTAATCATCCATCGCAACCAGGACCTTCCTTGCGGGTTGATCGGCGACCCACTTCGTCTCAGGCAAGTTTTGATCAATTTCATCACCAACGCGATCAAGTTTGCGGAACAGGGAGAGGTCTATGTCAATGCGAGTCTTATTGAAAAATCCGATTCAACTGCTCGGTTGAAGTTCATAGTGAGAGATACGGGTATCGGGATCTCTGAGGAGAATTTGAGAAAACTCTTCACTTCATTTACTCAAGCTGATAGCTCGACGACAAGGAGATATGGCGGCACCGGTCTGGGACTGACCATTAGTAAGCAACTGGTCACGCTCATGAATGGGGAGGTAGGAGTTGAAAGCAAGTTCGGAGAAGGTTCAACTTTCTGGTTCGAATTGCCCTTAGGAATCCAGAAGAAACAAACAGATACTACTCCCCGCGTTCAATTAGATCTACGAGGCCTGAATACCCTCGTTGTTGACGACAACAATACCAGTCGCCAGGTCCTTACGGAAATGACGGGGTCATTTGGGTTCAACGTCGATTGTGTCTCTTCTGGAGAGGAGGCACTAGAAGAAATGAGATCGGCGGCAAAAACTGAGGCGCCTTACCAACTCGTGCTCATGGATTGGAGACTCCCTGGCCTGGATGGTCTTGAAGTTGCGGAGCAGATCAAAAGCAATCCAGAATTGTTGGGGACACGCATCGTCATGGTTACGGCATTCGGGCGTGAACGGGAAAGAGAACAGGGCGAACAACTCGGGATCGATGGTTTTCTCACCAAACCTGTTCAGCAATCGGTGTTGTTCGACACCATCATGATGGTCTTTGGGGAAGGTCGTGGAGAGGTCTCAGGGAGAACCATGGTTACTGAGGACTCACTCCAAGCAGAGGGGCTGGAGGGTGCAAGGATCCTACTTGCCGAGGACAATCTCATCAACCAAGAGGTGGCCTGTGAAATCCTTTCCGAAGCGAAGGTTCATATCGACATCGCCAATAATGGTCTGGAAGCAGTCGAAGCGGCCAAGAAGAAAGATTATGACGCCATCTTGATGGACATGCAGATGCCGGAGATGGACGGTTACGAAGCAACTGGTGTTATCCGGCAGCACATTCGCCTGCAAGACCTTACCATCATCGCGATGACGGCCCATGCCATGCAAGGGGACAGAGAAAGGTGTCTGGACGCGGGAATGAACGACTATATCACCAAACCGATCGATCCAGAGCAGCTATTCCAGACGCTTCGCACTTGGATCAAACCACGACGGGATACGAAGAAGGCGGATCGCGTCAAGGACACATTGCGCGTGAAGGAGGGCGATAGCGATCTGGTTGCCACTCGAAGTCCAGAAGAACCTCCACGTTCCATCCCCGGTTTCAATATACAGGATGCATTGATCCGTCTGAGGGGCAAACTCGATTTCTACAAGAAACTGATGCGGGAGTTTGCTGACGCCAATGCGGATACAACCCAACGGCTGCGGGATTCGATCGAAAATGAGGATTTCGATTCCATCCGCCTTGGTGCCCATACTCTCAAAGGGGTGGCCGGCAATCTCTCTGCAACGGACCTGCAAAGATCTTCCGCAGACCTCGAAGCCGAAGCGAAGAAGCGATTGGACGGAGACGAACTCACTGCCGAACCACTTCTGAGAGCTATTGAGGAGGTGGAGAGGCATTTGAGGGTTGCCATCGCTTCCGCTCAAGATTTCGCTGGTGAAAGCGACGGGGATTCCCGTGCTCAACAGGAGGATCTGGTGGCTCTATCTCCCGACGTGGCCAGGGATGTCGCAAAACGCCTCCGAGGTGCTATTGAGGAAGGAAATATTGCAGATATGAACGATCTTGCGTCTGAACTTGAGAAGCGAACCGATGTTCCGGACCGTTATGCAGGACGTATCGCCGATTATGTTGGCACCTTCGATTTTGAATCTCTCCGTGCCCTAGTAGGCGAAATGGAGAATGAGGCAAAAGGGTAAAACAATGACGGATAGTTTAAACAATGTGGATGAAAAGGAATGTCTGCTTCTCGTCGACGACAACGCGACCAACTTGCAGGTGTTGTTTGAGACGTTGAACGGGCGAGGTTATGACTTGCGTGTGGCGAAAAGTGGCGAAGACTGCCTTGAGATCGCGAGAAATGCGACACCGGCACTTATTCTTCTCGATATCATGATGCCAGGAATCGATGGTTTCGAGGTGTGTCGCCTTCTCAAAAGTGATTCAGCGACCCGGGAGAGCGCAATCATCTTCCTATCGGCGTTGGACGATACGAAGGACAAGGTTCAGGGGTTTGAGTTGGGTGCCGTTGACTATGTCACCAAGCCGTTCCAACCAGAGGAAGTCCTTGCAAGAGTGGAGACGCGTTTGAAGATCCGTCGTTTGGAAAGACACCTCTGTGTCCGGAATAGGGAGATGGAACTTACTCACGCGAGGGAGGTTCTGCAGCGAGAAGAGCTGGAAACCGAAAAGAAACGAGTTGACAACAGTCTTCACGCCATACTTCCTACGGCAACCGTAGCTGAGTTGAAAGCAGATGGTCGAGTCCAGCCGCGACGCTATGAAAACGTTGCAATCCTGTTTGCTGACATCGTGGGCTTTACAGAATACTGTGAAAGCAGGGAACCCGAGGAAGTGGTTGAAGCTCTGCACGAACTGGTTCAAATCTTTGATGAAGTTTGTGACCAAGAGGGTATGCAGAAGATCAAAACGATTGGGGATGCGTTCCTGTGTGTGTGCGGTCTCTTCACACCGCGCGACAACCCTGTTCGCAACGCGGTTCAGTGTGGACTGAGAATGATTGAAGCGACTCGTGAACAAACTACCGGGTGGAGTATCCGTGTCGGAATCCATGTCGGTCCGGTGGTCGCGGGCCTGCTGGGAAGTGGGCGATACACTTTCGATATCTGGGGGGACACGGTCAATACCGCCGCGCGAATGGAAACGCATGGCAATGTGGGTGCGGTTAATGTGAGTAATCTGGCGTTCGAGCAAGTCAAGTTCGACTATAAAGCGGAATCGCTTGGGATGATCGAGGTTAAGGGCAAGGGACAGACCGAGATGTTCCAAATCTTGAGTGAATAGGGTTAGTCCTCCGGTTACTTGCAAGGAAGTTGAGAGATGAAAGCCAATCAAGAAATCTGTCGTTGTTGGAATCTGACCGTCATTTGGATTCCTTGGTGTCATTTCGGAAGATGTTCCTATTGATGGTTTGCGGATGAGCGAGGGGCTTTTCTTAGCATTCCTCGAGATGCATGCCCAGGCAATATTTAATACAAAGGAGAACACCATGAGTGATTTGGTAGTGATTGGATTTGAAGATGAACACAGAGCGTTTGAAATGCGTGCGGAACTGGTAAAACTGCAGAAAGAATACCTGATCGAAATGGAAGATGTGGTTGTGGTGACCAAAGACGATAGTGGCAAGGTCCAACTGCATCAGGCTGTCAATCTTACGGCCGCAGGGGCTGTGGGCGGTTCTTTCTGGGGGATGCTCATCGGTATGATTTTTCTCAATCCTCTTCTGGGTGCAGCGGTAGGTGCGGGTGCTGGAGCCCTGTCTGGCAAATTGTCGGACATCGGAATCGACGACAATTTCATCAAGGAACTCGGGGAGACTCTTACGGCGGGATCCTCGGCGGTCTTTGTCCTGGTTCGTAAGGCCACACCGGATAAGGTGCTGGAAGAACTCAAAGGATTCAAGGGCAAGGTTCTCAAAACCTCGCTCACTGCCGACAAAGAAGAGGCGTTGCGTGAAGCCCTGGAACAGGTCTGAGTTTGTTAGTCGAAGCAGCGTGAAATCGATTTGTCGCTCACCCTGCCTGAATGAACCGAAAGGATAAGATGGACCGGGGAACCAAATTCAAGGAAGCCGTCAAGACTGGGTTGGCACTCGCGATTGTCTACGGTATCGCTCTGAGACTGGGCTGGATGAATCCCTACTGGGCGGGATGGGCCGTTGCAATGATCGCGCTCCCGACCGCGGGGCAATCCATTCACAAAGGTATCCTGCGACTGGCGGGAACGGTGCCGGCGTGCATCATGGCCCTTGCGATCCTATCTCTGGCGCCACAAAGCCGCTGGGGATTTGTGATTCTCGTCAGTACTTGGATTTTTTTTACCACCTACATGATGCTTAGTAGTAAGAGCCACTCCTACTTTTGGAATGTAGCGGGCTTTGTGTGTCTCATTATCACCCTCACCGGCCCATCATCATCTGAGAACGTATTCCAACACGCCATGTTCCGCACTTTGGAAACGGCCATGGGGATTATTGTCTACACCCTAGTTACAATCTTCCTGTGGCCGCGTACCAACGCGGGTGCGATCAAAAATGCGAGTGTTAATCTGGTATCCACGCAGGCCGAAATCTTTCGCACCCGCAGAAAACAGGTCTTGACCCAAAACGACAAAGAGAGAATTCAGGAACTGCTCACGCAGCAATCCAAGGAGATTGATCAACTCGGGCAAGTGCTTCAGGCTGAGGGTTCTGAGAATTACGAAGTGCACGAAGTTCGTCATCAATGGAGACGATTCCAAGCCTTATCTTCAGGGTTGAGGGAGACTCTCGATCGTTGGCAAATTAGCATGGACAAGTTGTCCCAGGACGATGTAGACAGGGTTTTGACGAACCTGGAGGACTTCTTTACCGAGATCGACAGGCGTTTCGAAGGAATTCAACATGCCTTGGGCGGAAACCACTCACACTTTGAACCGAGTCGAATTGTCCTTACTATCGACCACACGTCATTCCATAGCCTGAGATCTCTCGATCGGGCGGCCCTAGCAATGGCCAAGCAAGAACTCGAAAAACTGGAAGCGCTAACAGTAGCGATGTTCGAATGTGTTCTGGACCTTGTCGGAGAGTCGGCAAAGACTAAGAAAACGAAATCGCTTCCGACTCCCGTTTCGGAAACCCAAGGGTCCACGCTTCCGGTACTTGACCTGGATCACCTGCGGGGGGCGGTCTTTGCATCTTCTTGTGTGGTTGTTGGTTTCCTCATCTGGATATTTGCCAACCCTCCGGGCCATGCTAGCTGGTTCCAGTTTTCGGGCAGCGTGGCAATGGCAATTGCCGGAATGCAGCAATTGAGAGCGACCGTGTTTGTGAAACCGATTGCGGTGGCCTCCGCGCTCGCGCTCGCCATTTATGTCTTCATCATGCCGCAGCTCTCCTCCTTCTCAGAACTCGGAACGCTGATCTTCCTCTGCATGTTCATCAACTGTTACTTTTTCTCGGGCCTGGCTCAGTTGGGGGGCACAATTGCCATACTGAACATGATATCAGTCCAGAACCAGCAGATCTACGATTTCGCAGCGATGGCCAACTCTTATATTTTCACTGTCCTTGCTTTCTTCTTCGTTTTCGCGATGTCGTACATGATCCGGTCGCCGCGACCGGAAAAAGCCGTATTGCATATGTTGGGTCGGTTCTTTCGCAGTACCAAGTTCCTGGTTTCGCAGGCGTCAAACGGGTCCGGCCAAACTTCATCGCTTGTGCAGCGGTGGAGGACCTCTTTCTATCTACATGAAATGCAAACCCTACCCTCCAAACTGAGCTCATGGGGCCGAGTCATCGACCACAAGAAGTTCCCCGACAGTTCGCCCGAACAGGTGCAGGATGTGGCGACAAGCCTTCAGGGGCTTGTGTATCGGATCAATCAGCTACTCGATACGGGCAACACCCCGCAGGCGGAATCTCTCGCAAGTGAAATGGAGGAGCACGTTCGGGATTGGCGCGCAAACATCGAAACCATCTTTGGGAAATGGTCCCTGACCCCTGAAACCGACCCAGCAGATGACATAAGGGAACGGTTGACCGCCTGGATGAGACTCCTGGAGAATCGAATCGACGAAATGCTCAAGAGGATAGACACGGAATCGTTCACTGAAAAAGACGGGAAGAATTTCTACCGATTGATGGGGGGGCTCAGAGGAGTATCAGAGGCAGCGGTTGCATATGCGGAAATCGCTGGCAAGGTTGACCTTGAGCAATTCCGTAAGGAGGTTTTTTCGTGAGTAGGTCCGGGGGTGTGGATTTCAAATCAGAGATCGGTATATTGAGCAGAAGGGAGAAAGTTTCATGAACATTCCTACCGAATTTCACATCGGCGGAATCTACATGCCACCGCTGCTTATCGCAGCCATCCTTGGTACTATCGTGGCAGTCGCTACAGCCCGATTGCTCAATCGCTACCGGCTTTCACGATATTTCTTTTACCCGCCCCTGGTCTTTGTTTCACTGATCATCATTTACACAGTCCTTTTGGGGGATTTTTTGATTCCATTTTGAGGTGTCGTGAGAGTTGAAGAAGTCCCTGAGATATATGCTAACGGGTGGGATCGTTACGATCGCTATCATCGCGGTTCTGTTCAAGTACCGGGACTACGTCACCAACCCTTGGACCCGTGATGGTCAGGTCCGGGCTTATGTGATCCAAATCGCCCCGCGCGTGTCCGGACCGATTATCAAACTTCCAATCAAAGACAACCAGTTTATAAAGGCGGACGATCTCCTGTTTGAAATCGATCCACGCACCTTCAAGGCGAATTTGGACCAGGAGCGGGCCAATTACGACAAAACATTGGATGACATTGAGGCCCTGGAAAAGCAAGTGGACGCCACGAGCGCAACCGTGGATCAAGGTGAGTCTTCCGTCACCGTGGCGGAATCGAGGGTGAAGTCGGCGTCCGCTCAGCTCGTGTACGCCCAGATTACGATCGACCGCGCACGCAATCTGGTTGAGGAAGGAACTATTTCGGATCAGAAATTTGACGATATCAGGTCGCAATACGATGTCGCGGTCGCCAACAAAGAACAGGCGGATGCGGCGTTTTTGACGGCGCAAAGTTCATTGCTCCAGGCAAAGGCGAATCTCGCGCAGGCCAAAGCGAATCTGGGACTGCCAGGAGACGCGAATGCCCAACTGCGTTCGGCCAAAGCGGCTGTCGAAGAGGCTTCGCTGAACCTCGAATTCACTCATGTCGAAGCGCCGGTTGACGGCTACATTACCAACTTGAATCTGCGACTTGGTAGCCAGGCAGTTGAGAACCAACCCGCGCTTGCCCTGGTGGATGTTGCCAGTTACTGGGTGGATGCATTCTTCAAAGAGACCTTGGTCGGTAAAATGGGAGCGGGTGACAAGGCGATCGTGACACTCATGAGTTACCCCGATACTCCCATCGAAGGCCGAGTGGACAGCATCGGTTGGGGAATCGCTCAGCAGGATGGCAGCCCCGGGCCCGACCTACTGCCCAATATCAGTCCCACGTTCGAGTGAATTCGTTTAGCGCAGCGTGTCCCCGTGCGTGTCCATCTCGATTCGATACCGGAAGGCATCGAACTGAGGGTTGGCACCACCGCTTCCGTTCTAGTGAT
This sequence comes from Candidatus Omnitrophota bacterium, assembly GCA_029261095.1. Taxonomy (GTDB): domain Bacteria; phylum Hinthialibacterota; class Hinthialibacteria; order OLB16; family OLB16; genus JACKFH01. Next base: position 8,227 of record JAJDBZ010000722.1, read on the forward strand.
GACTGAAAAACAAGGCACTGCTGCGCCGGTACTGGCAGCGCCCAAGTTGCTGCAATAGCTGGATGGCGCAAGTGACGGACCAAGATTGCACCTGACAATGTAAGACCGGAGGTTACATATCATGTATGGGAATATGGCGATCTTGGCCGCGTTCGTTTTTCTATACAGTATAGTAAGCGGACGGCTGGAGCGGACGCCCGCCAACGGGGCGATCGTGTTCACTGTTTTTGGCTTGGTATTCGGACCCCTCGGGCTCGGACTCCTGAACATGGGTGTAGATGCGGAGGGTCTTCGTACCCTAGCCGAGCTGACTCTTGCACTGGTCCTGTTCACGGACGCCGCCAATGCCAATCTTGGCGTGCTCAAACAGAGCTTTCGAATCCCTCAACGTCTACTTTTGATCGGTTTGCCGCTGACCATCCTGCTTGGGTTCGGCTTTGGTTATCTGGTGTTTGGTGGACTGACTCTTTTGGAGATCGCCATACTTGCGACCATGCTGGCACCCACCGATGCCGCCCTGGGAAAAGCGGTAGTGACGGACGAATCCGTCCCAGCCGATGTTCGCGAGGGCCTGAATGTGGAGAGCGGCCTGAACGACGGCATCTGCGTTCCCATCCTGTTCCTGTTTCTTGCACTTGCCACGGGCTCGGGCACCGAAGATGGTGGTACGGTGCTTGCACTGAAACTGGTGGCTCAAGAGATCGGAATAGGGGTTGCTGTGGGTGCGGGGTTGTCCATCGTGGGCGCACGGCTGCTCAATCAATTTTCCGACCGAGGTTGGATCACCGAATCCTGGAGGCAGCTCCCAGTCCCGGCGCTGGCGGTAACCTGTTTCGCCGTTGCGCAGTGGCTCGGGGGTAGTGGATTCATCGCGTGTTTCGTTGGCGGGATGATTTTCGGTGGAATTGAAGAACGACGCAAACAGACACTACTGCTCGCCGCAGAAGGGACGGGTGATACACTGGCCTTGATCACCTGGGTGGTGTTCGGGGCCATCGGGATCGATCAAACAGTCAAACACTTCAGTTGGGAGGCGTTGCTCTACGCCCTATTAAGTCTCACCATCGTTCGGATGTTGCCAGTATTTCTGACGCTCTCCCGAACAAGCCTGCGGACCGACGAGAAACTGTTCATGGGGTGGTTTGGACCTCGGGGGCTTGCCAGCATCGTCTTTGCTGTAATCGTCCTCAACGAGAAATTGCCCGGTGGAGGCACCATATCGGTTACCGTGGTTTGCACCATCTTGTTGAGTGTCGTTGCACACGGCCTCAGTGCTCATCCCTTGGTCGCCACACTCGGCGCAAGGATGAAGGCTTCCGATGGAAAGACTGCGGTGGATGAATAGAGTCGGTTTCAGGGAATCTAAATCGAATAGACCCGGATCCTATTGTAGATTGATTACCGCGATATGACCAATCAACCAGTCCTGTGTGACGGCGGTACGCTACCTAATGGCGCGGAGGTGATAATGCAAGACTTCATACGATTTTTGCGGCACCTACTCAAGATGGCCTATTTCATTCGTGGGATCTTGTCGGTATTCATCTTATTGTTGTTGCTCTGCGTGATCATCGTGGTCCGTACGGAAGAATTGACGATCGGGCAGGCTGTTTACTTTGTGTCTATAACCACCTTATCGATAGGATACGGGGATATCACGCCGGTGACAGCATGGGGCCGATTTGCGAGCGTAACGGCTGGCATTGTAGGCTTATTGCTGAACGGTATTGTTATCGCCGTAGCCGTCCGCGCACTTGCCCTTGCGGTTCATGAAAAGAGGGAGAAAAAATCTCAATCCTAAAAATCTCTGGACACAATGCAATGTCTAAGACTCATCCATCCTGCTAGAGCGATTGTCAAAAGACTTGTCCGATTGGACTTAGGAGAAGTTGGAAGTTAGGTCTAGCTTTTTGGGGCGATATCTGCCATGTTGTTATCGATGGCGCGCGAACTTCTCGTTCCCAATCCGGATAACGCCTCCATTCATGAGTTGAAGGAGACGGCTCGTGTTGGATTGGGTGAGACCTCCCTGCGATGCACCGCCATTCAGATGCTGGTTGTGGGAATTACTCGTGAGCAAGTTTGTGATGCGTTGTTGGTGGATAACCGAAGTCTGCGCCGATGGGTGAACGCTTTTAATGACCGAGGCGTTGATGGGCTGACTTCAGAACCCCGTTCGGGTCGTCCGCCCAAGATTAAGAAGGAGCAAGTCGACGAGTTCGTCGAGTTGATCGAGCAACCCGAACAGGCGGACCGAGATTTTTGGACCGCCCGCGCCTTTCACGGTTACATCCAGGAAGAATATCAAGTCGACTGTTCGTACGAAACAGTCGTTCGCTTCTTCCATGAACAGAATTTCGCTCTGAAGGTCCCACAACCTTGGCCGGATCGCCAAGACGAGAAACAAAGACAAGCCTTCCGCGAAGAACTGAAAGAACTCTGCCAGGACCCCGATATCGATATCTGGTATTCCGACGAATCGGGTTTCGAAGGGGATCCTCGGCCGCGTCGTCGGTGGGACAAGAAGGGAGCGAAAACGCGTTCCACCAAGAACGGCGATCACATTCGAATGAACGTCATCGGCCTGGTCTGTCCCCGAACCGGTGAGTTCTTCGCCATCGAGGCCTCCCATGTCGACACGGAAATGTTTCAGGCATTCTTGGATGAGGCGAACCGACAGGTTCAACCAGGTCGAAAACGAAACATTCTGATTGTCGACAACGCCTCATGGCAACGCAGGGCTTCTATCGATTGGGGAAACTTCGAACCCTTATTTCTGCCGCCTTATTCACCCGACTTGAACCCCATCGAGCGAATCTGGCTCACCCTGAAAGCGCAATGGTTTAACAATCATGTCTGTAAAGACCGAGACGCGTTGCTCAAGCGGCTCGATCTCGCGATTCTCGATGTCATCGGCAATCCGGAACGCACGAAAAAGACCGCTTCAATTGGACACAAGTTCTGACAGTCACTCTATGATAACTGACTTAAGTGCAATAGGATCAGCTGGTTAACGTGGTACGCCTGTAGGGATTCGAACCCCAAACCTCCTGGTCCGTAGCCTCATTCAGAACTTCAAATCACTTAGCAAAATCGAACAAATTCTCAGCATAGGGAGCTCAGGCCACATTCATGATACCCTTCCGATAGGCTGAAGCATGGTTGGGAAGAGCAAAAGGGCAGGTCGCCATTTTATTACAGAATCGAGCGACTGATGGTTCCTCAGTTGCTCGATTCGCGACGACCGGGGCAATGATCGAGATAGAGGGTGTGCCTCCCGAAAACTCATCCCTGTCGAGATAGATGGAAGAAGCACTCGACGAAGGCCGTACTTGGTAGGATTGACATAACTGCTGAAGTGAACCGTCTGAGAGGGGGGTTGAGACGGGTGTGAGCAGGCCCCATGTCTTCCTTGTGATTTTTGTTTTTGCGTTTTTGCTAAGGTTTTCACTTTTCTTAAGCGAATTCCTCTCGACTGGGGGTCAAGTGGTCGCTGGTTCAAATCCAGTCGCCCCGACCATGAAAAGTAGTAAAAATGGCCGAAAAACGGCCTAATTCAAACAAACTTGGCTTCCACTCCACACTCAACCCAGTCTCAGTCAGGTCTCAAACCACCCCTCAGAAGCATCAAAATGGCAGTGAAATGGCAAATCGAAGAATAAGGGATAGGCCTCCTCCGTCACCATCATCGTCTTCAGAGCAGGATCAGATTGACGCACGATCGACCGAACACGCTGCGCGCAAAGTTTGAGTTCAGTATTGTCGAAAACCATTGCGGGTGTTTCGCTTGCGAAAACAGTTGATAAGTGCTTCACTAGAAACGTTGCTGCAGTCTGCGGAATCCCAAAAACATTATTACTCCGGTTCCACTTGGGCACATCTCGGAATCCGAACTCCAAACCTCGTATCGAGTTTCTTCTCGCGGGCAAACGCTCTAGCAAAGGCTGCATGCGCGTTATTTGCTCCAAGTTTTAACTCAAATGTGTGTGCCTTTTGCTTCTTGGTCGTTTCATCCGCTGTTTCCCGAATCTCCAGGTACGCCGAATAGAGACTTCTTAATCCAACAATGCGATCTCGCCGACAATTCAATCTATCGAGACCGATCGTTTTGATCGTCTCGGCCCCGCGCTTGCATTCCCCATGTTCATCGTTTTTTGAAGAAATACGTCCGAAGTTGATATCGTCTTCATCATTAAAGTTGAACTTCAAGTGATCTTCTGGATCAATCGTCGGGTCGGCTGGGTCGATTAAGAGCGCATTTCCGTTTTCGTCCAGTGGAAAGTGCATCCATTTCTCTCCATTGCATTCGGCGCATGCATGGAGAAGATTCGCCCATGTATTCTTCAGTTTGGGAAATCTATCCTTGCTTTCGGGGCGAAAGTGCTCCACAGCCCTCCCATGGCCAGTTGTGACGATTCGCTTTTCGCAATAGCAACACTTGCCGTGTTGCATGTTGGACAGTGCTTCTATTACCGTTGGATCATTGTAGAGATTTCTGTCCAGACCAGCGTTTTCAAGTACTGCTGGGCACGTCGATGACCCAGGGACTCCCCATCGATCCTCTTCAACCCCGATTACTCGGGGGCATCCTGCGCTACCAGACACGCGAGGCTTTTGTCGAGAAATACCGGGATGTGCTCTTACGCATGAAGGAGGCAGGCCAATGAAATCCTCTCGTATCGTCACCCTCTCCTGCCTTCTCCTCTTGGTATTGGGATCGGAAACCTCTTTCGCGGCCACCCGATGCACACAACCCATGTGACTACGAATGGCGACTTCATCGACAGTATCCGCAACGACAAGCCGCACAATGAGACCCAGCGAGCGGTGTATGCCGATTACGCCTCCCTCATGGGCCGCGCCGCCGCCCATGCCAACCGGATTGTCACTTGGGATGAAGTCACCAACTCCAAATTCCAGTTCTGCGACTATCTCGACGATCTGGAGTACGACAGCCCGCCTCCAGTTAGGGTCGACGATGAAGGCTACTTTCCTGCGCCGGTAGTGGGCGAGTGGAAGGAGCTCTAAGGCCTACGGTAGTTTTCAAGCGGGAATGGGACTTCCATGGATCTTCGGCGTTCCGCTTGATCAGATTTGGACTTTGTTCGAAATTTTCAGTTCTTTCGAAGGCTCCGAATCCTTAGCGGACAATCACGTCGGCGGCTTGATTACTAATAAAGGACGTGCTGCACTCTCACAACCAAACTGTCTGGACTCCAGCCAGACGATCCTTTATCAGTTCTTCCCCCTATTGCTGATGCATTGCATCCTCCAAGGCCGATAACGCAGCCTTCCGGTCAAGGTGGTCTGCATCGAACTGTCTCGAAAAATCGAGGAGACACTCAAGACAGTAACGTTCGCAACTACGATCGTGTTCAGGGGTGCCCATCAGGATCTGGTGTGCGTTTTTCAACCATTCTTCCCCCTTATCGAGTAGTTCGAAACAATGGCCCGCCCCTCCAGCGGCTGTGTCAAACAGAGTTATCCGCTGCCACTGATTGGCGCGAGGTTTCATTAGACCGATTTCACGACTGTCAACTTCAAGGAGTCGTGCAGCGGCTAAGACCAAGGCTGCACCTAGTGAGATATTTTGTGTCTTATCGAGAAGCTCTGGCCAATAGAGGTAGAGAATGTCCGTCCGTTCTCGAGCCGCAAGTACCTTGTTTCGGAGGGGCGTCATTGAATTGTTCTTTGAAAGGCAACGATTACGTGAATCTTTGGAAGGCTCATAGAGTGAAAGGTGGTTTAGAAAACCCTTCGGTAATTGACCAGCAGAGGGCTGTTCCTCACTCGTGGCGTAGCCACAGTGAGTGCACACGGTAAAACCGCAGCCATTCTTTCCTTCATTGAATACAAGGATCTCCGCATTCTCTTGGTAATTTACCTCGATTCCGTGTATGCCTCCAAAGTCAAGACGAGACTGAACCTCAACAGCATCTTCAAGGACTTCATCCTGCGGGAGGAGTTCTACTTCACCCACACTTTCAAGGTAATTACGCCTCTTTGGGGACTCGTTAGCCGAGGTGGAATATCCACATTTCGGAAATAGGAGTTGTTTGCTTGAGCGGATACTCCCAGAGTCACATTCTTTCACAGCGCACCTTGTCACTCGGCCGGTAGAGAGATTCCTATGACCGTTTTCGCACTCTGTCAGAACATAGTTCAAACCGAGTGATTCGTTGATATTTTCACCTGTCCAATGTTTCGTGATTCCCCTTGAGGTAAAAACCTTTCCCCCAACGATGAGGCGTGATCCGGGAACGTATTCACGGAGGGCTAGAATTGCTGGTCGTTCAAGTCGGTATCTTTCATCAACCTGGTTTGTCCGTCTTGCATCAGTCTTTGTAGTCCGTATCTGAAGGTGGTTGAGGTTTATTGGAAACCCGTATCTCGGTAGAAAACCACGATCCGAGAACCATTCAATGACGGTCAGTTTAGAGCGAGCCTGTATTTGGTATCGGATAGCATTGGCCTTGGCCTTTTCCGCGGCCCTTTCGCTTTCTTCTGGATTGCCCGGTATTTCCTCCCATGATTCGACGAGGGGGAGAACCTCATCAACCCACTCTTCGAGGCAGCAGTTAAAACTTCTGATAATTGATGTAAGGAAACGATCCCATTGATTTTGGGAATTAAGGGTGTCCTCCAGTGGCGTTCCCGCGACGAGGGTGAGGCACTTTTCAGAAATCGGGTTAGACCTATCAGAAAGAGAACCCAGCAGCTTTCCAAACTCACTGTGACTCCCTGGCCCTAGTTCCGGAGACTCCCATTCAGGCTTCCTTATGTTTTTCCAATACTCAGGCCCCTCCCCGAGACCACAAAACTGGCCCATCCTACCAAAGGCATCCATGGCCCCTGTGCCTCGTACATTCAACTCACTTGCATAATGAGAGAAGATTAGTCCTCGCAACTGCCTTTCAACAATCTGTCGCCTATTCAAGAAGACTCTCGGTGGCAGAAGGTCTTTTCTCAGGTACTGGCCGAAATCTCTGAATACTGCCCTGTCGAACGGCCGGGCACGAACATATGTGCAAACAACCGCCGATCCGTCCGAACGCCTTCCTGCACGTCCTGATCTCTGGATGTAGTTTGCGGGACCCGGGGGAACGTTTCCCATCAGGATGGCGTTGAGCCCACCGATATCAATACCAAGTTCCATCGTTGTTGTGGAGGACAGGACATTTCGGATTCCTTCGCGGAAGAGACCCTGAAGACGGGAATTCTCTTTCGCGTTGAGCTGTGCAGAATGTTCCTCAGCCCAGAGTGCAATCTTAAAAACTTTGTCTTCCTGATAGGCCCGACGTTCTCTTCCCAGTCTTGGGTTTTCGTCGGCCTTTGAGGTCGACACCTCGATCATGTTCCCTTGACACTCCCTGAGTGGGGAGAAACCGTTCACCGATCTTGACCAGAGAGTGTCTGTATCCGGGCAATGATAGAGCGTTTTCGGTTTCCGGAAGACAAGTTTGTCGAATAGAATCTGGAATGCGGGAACACCCTCGCCCAGACTAACCTCGTGAGTTTCTTTATTCCTGATCCAGTTGACTTCGGACGAGGCTATCGTGCGAATCCAATCAAATGCTTTATCCAAGAAGGTCTCGGATTCTTTCTCTGCTTTACTTCTTTCAAATCCATAGGATTCTAGTACATTGGTAACGAAGGCTCTCCTTCGCTGACTTGACTTCTCTCCTGTGAATCGGACCGCGTTCCATCCAGAGCGATTCTTTATCGCCCACCTCCCGTGGAGTGTTGGTTCATTCTCCCACGAATGAGCATCATCTTTCTCACTCCACTCAATGACTTGCTCAGTACGCAATGTGTCGAGGAGAAAAGCAACGATTAGATGCCAGTTCCTCTCAATTGCATTTGCGCAGATGCCACCGGTGGTCTGCGATATCTTCGCTAGAACCTCATTGGGGGGAGCAAGATTCTCCAGACCGGGGTAGACGACTTCGATTAGGCCCAAGCCTTCCAGACTGCCAGTGGCTCCGAGCGGCCTATCAAACTCAAGTGCGATTAGTGCCTCACATTGGGAGATGACCCTGTCTTGGTTCGCCTCCCATATCGATTGTGTCCATTGGCTCCCCGGTTCGTGTTTCTCTCCTGAATCTTTGTGCAATACTTGACCTAAACGTGAATTGGAAACGAACCTATTCGCAAGATCCGAAAATTTCATTCCGGCCAGTGAAAGTTTCAAATCGTGCTGCTTCTCCTCCAATTCGTCCTTCAGTTTTGAACGAAGATCATCGCTAATCTTTTCTTTCTCAAGATCCATTTCCAGACGCTGAATCATCTCTTTTTGATGTTCTACGACATCCTCGCTCTGTTCTTCATGGAGGGATTCGAGAAGTGCAGAGCGGATCAATCGCCTCTCATGCTGATTGGTCAAGAAGGGGCCCAGTCTGGCCGCCTCTTTCCGAGAATCGCTAAAACAAAGAAGCCTCCGTCCTCCCGCGGGTTTCCAGCTTCGTGATCCTTCGGAAAGAGGGGGGATTTCACCAAGTAGGCCTTCTCCGACAATGGAAAGTCCGATACTTTGTCCCATGGTTAATGGTCTTGGGGAAGTTCTCCAACTTGCTTCATCTGTCTGCAGTCCGAACTTGGACTTGCAATGTGGGCAACACAATTCATCGCCTTCGGAAGGCTTCATTTTGAACAGTTCGATAGAGCATTCGTCATCTTCAGAAAACTCCCCTGTGTTTTGGTTGATCAGGACTTTCAAGGCAGAAATGGGTGCAGGGTCTCTCAAGAAGAGAAAGGACTGTTTTCTCACCTCGGGATCGGATTGGATTCTCCCTCTTCCGTGGTCAAATTCCCCAGACAGAAGCCATTCTCCGCATCCTCCGCACCTGACAACCGGAAGGGCGAAGTGCGCACAGTACCGACACCGATCCGCAGATGGCTGGACGCAACCAGCTCCTTCGATTTTACGGCCTTCGGGACCAGAGCACCCAGAATTGAGGCAGACAGAAACTCCCAGAGGGGAACTAGCGAGAAAGTGAAGACGATGAGGAATCAAGGGCAGTTCAAATGGGTGTTCTCTTGCGGACGCACATAATCTCAGCAGAAAGGCGGTGGCATCGATTGAATCTTTCAAATTGTCTTTCCATAGCCGGTTTGAAAGGTCCTCCAATTTGATGATTCGTTCTTCATACAAAATATCTGACATCTCCTTGGCAACAGAGCTCCTGAACAAGGAATCCCTGAGGAATTTGGCTGGAGTGCGAGGATTCCGTTCTTCTACATCTTCAACCATCTTATCAGACGTGAGCAATCCCAACGGTTCCTTGAGTCGAGAGACGGTCTCTCCATCGTCTTCTATAAGGGCATCGACGCCTTCTTTACGGTCAAATTGAAGGGTCGTGATCGCCATATCACAGAATCTCCTAAGGTCCCCGGGGGAGCAGGGATTACTAGGAGGTATTATTTCCTGGTGGAAGGGGATCCGGGTTCTTTCCCCTTTAATCAAGAAGGTCTCTTCTGGCCTGCTGGAAAATAGTGTTGATGCGAACTCCTTGAGTTCCTTGCTAGAGCCGCCCAGAGTTGCTGACGTGGCAATCTGCAGGATCTGATCCGGCCTCCTTCCACATCTCAGGCGTAGTCGGCGGAGCAACAAGGTAATCTCGGCCGCAAGGTTTCCGTGGTAGAGGTGAGCCTCGTCAAGGATGATGCATTTGAGATTCGTTCCGAAGAAACAGGCGTCTTTTGGGCGACAAAGCATATACTCCAACATTGAGTAATTGGTAATTACGATGTCTGGAACATCTGCGCGCTCTTCCAGAGGGATCTTCTTTCCTTCATGATTCTCAAGGCCCCGGGCTTCATTGCGAGTTCTTTTCCGGCAATTATCCCATAGAGGTTCCCCACTTCTGTTTGCAATTCTTGCGTCATCCGGGGTTGCGCTTGTGAAGTGAAACACACTCAGGTCCTCTTGCCCCTGCAACCATCCGTAGATCCTTTCCACTTGGTCGTTCACGAGAGCATTCATCGGGTAAAGAATCAGGCACTGCATTCCTTCTCCCGGTTCTTTGGGATGGCTCCACAACTCCCGGAGAAGCGGGAGGAGAAAGGCTTCGGTCTTACCTGCCCCGGTTGGAGCGGTTACGACTAGACTGGGCTTAGGGTTACCTTGGGTTGTGAGCGATCTATACAAGGAATCCAGTTGGTGCCTATAGAGTGCTCTGTCCCGAGGGAAGCAACTTGCTCGATCCAAGTGATCACAGAGACCCGGAGGGAAAAGTCCACCATTCTCATGACTTAGACTTTCCAACGTGTTGTTGGACAATTCAGCCGGGAATGCTCCCTCGACCCAGAGGTCACTGATCAAGCCGCCATCCTTCCCTTGGCCACTCCAGATCTCGCGACAGATCTTGTTGAGTCGTGACTCTCTCAGATAGTTCTCCGAACAAGCGAAATCGACTAACCTGCCACGAATTGCTTCAACCATTTTTATGGCGTCTAACTGCGGCATCGACTCAAACCCTCCCTAATGAGAATGCAGTATATGAATACTATCCGATCTGAGCTAGATCGTTTCGCCCGATTTCGGACTGCAAGAGACGACATGCAAGATACTTTACCCCCGTTTCGTTACCGCAAAGGCTGTGCCTCCCGAAAACCTATCATTGTGGTGGTCATGGAAAAGGGACTCGAGTGGCCGTCGAATTGGGACCCACTGGCACATTGGAATGGGAAGACCCAAGCACTCAGATAGACGTATTTGCATGCGCTTCCGGCCAACCGAGTAACCTAATCCGTTAGACAGAAACCTCGGAATGCGGGTCGAGTTCCGGGGTCGGCTAAGCGGCGGAGTATCTTGGTTGGATTAGGCAGCTCGTCGTTCGTAATGGTGGTGGAGACTACCGAGAT
>JAJDBZ010000723.1 GCA_029261095.1 Candidatus Omnitrophota bacterium
ACCGCCGTTCTGGACGGTTTCACGATCACAGGCGGGCAAGCGAACGAAGATGCTAATTTCAATATATTCGCGGGAGGCATGGGGATCGAGGATGGAGACCCGACGCTCACTAACCTTATTTTTTCCGGAAACCTCGCGCTCGCGGGGGGTGGGATGCTGATGGGCAACAGCAATCCGATGATGACAAACGTCACCTTCTCAGGCAACTATGCGTCCTTGGTTGGTGGAGGCATGGGGATCGTTAACGGAAGCCGACCCAGTCTCTTCAACTGTTCCTTTATACAGAACAGAGCCAACAGTGACGGCGGTGGGATGGCGACTGGCGACGGGAGTTCACCCACATTGACAGGCGTTACCTTTACAGAGAATACGGCTGCCGATGGGGGGGGGATGTTCATCAACTTGGGTATGGGGGCAACCCTTACAGACGTCACCTTCACAAGAAACGTCGCCAGCGGCGAAGGGGGTGGGATCTATAGCCTCGAGAGTCCCATCACCATCTCAAGGGGAGTGTTCGTTGACAATTCTGCAGAGACCGGCGGGGGTATGTTCACCAAGTCCGGAACTGCGGCTCTTTCGTCGGTTCGTTTCTTGGGAAACTCTGCTGAGAACTGGGGTGGTGGGATGTACAACCAGGCTGAGGATTTGGGCGGTGGGAACTACAACCCGGAAAACGAAGTGACGCTGACCAATGCTGTTTTCAGCGGCAATACTGCTTTGGACGGGGGCGGTATGTTTAACTTTGGGAGTTATCCGACGCTAACCAACGTCACTTTCTTTAGAAATACGGCAACCGGCCAGTCCAGCCACGGTGGTGGTATTAACAACGTCAATACCAGTGAACGGACTATCCAGAACTGCATTTTTTGGGAAAACAGCGCTGTCTTCGGCCCTCAGAATTTTAGCGACGGCAGTAATGTCGTCACGACGATAAATGATAGTTTGGTGCAGGGAGGCTGCCCAACCGACGGGACGACCCTATGCACGAACCTGATCGATGCCGACCCTTTGTTCGTCGATGGAGATGGTCCGGACAACATCGCCGGTACGCTGGACGACGATCTTCGATTGTTGGCGGGATCGCCCGCGATCAACATGGGAAACAACTCCGCCGATCTCGATGGCGGAGGCCCCAACACAACAACCATCAGTGATGTCCTTTTCGACCTGGACGGCCTCTTCCGAATCGCGGATGGGACAGTGGACTTGGGCCCCTACGAGTTCGGTTCGGTAGCGCCTTCTCCAACTCCAACCATCACCCCCACTCCAAGCGACACTCCCACACTCACGAACACACCGACTATAACGAATACTGCGGTCGCGACCTCAACGAATACGCCAAGCGAGACTCCGACTGAAACAGCGACGCCGACGTCCACGACCACACCGACTGAGACGGTTGTTTCAAGTGAGACGCCGACAGCGGCCGTTTCAACCCCAACCACGAATTACGATGTGGCTCCGGATCCTGTCGATGGTCAAATCGATGCACGGGATCTGTTGGAATGGTTCGATCAAGTTAAGGATAGTTCACCGACGCGCGAACTGCTGTTTGACTTCTCGCGCTTTTGGCAGAACACAACTCAGTAAATCGGAATACACCGGAAAGCCTTGACCTGGCGGTTCACGTTTTCGTTTGATGGTCAGTGTGACTATTATCTCAAGGGGTAGGTGTGATGATCAGAATCGAAACAACTTGCGCTGCTGAGAATGACTGTGATTCCATCATTTGGTTGATCGCAATCATCTCGATGATATCCGTAACATTCGGATTCCCTGCCGTTTCATTTTCCGGAACTGTCGGTCCGGATGCTTTCGGATACATCGCAGATGGATCTGCAACCTTCAACTTCCAGGACATCTCCGCGACAGGGGCTAACGTTGGCGCCGGAGATGAGACCACCCATGGACCCTTCAAACTTGAATTCTTGTTTCGCTATTACGGGTTCCCTTACCGCCAGGTTTATTTGTCGTCCAACGGATGGCTATCGTTTTCGGATCCTGGGGTTCCGACAGGGTCGGGCGCCTTCAACGACTGCGACCTACCCAACGCGGCCGGTCAAGACAACCTGATCGCGGGAATCTGGGACGACCTGGATCCATCAATGTCGGGTGGAGGAGTCTATTACCAGAGTTTTCCCGCTGGAGCCTCTCCTTTTGACGATTATCCCGGAGCCTGTTTCATCGTTCAATGGAACCAAGTGGTTCATTTCGGAACTTCGGATGATGTGACCTTCCAAATCATCCTGTTCGATAACGGCCAAGCCTTGATCCAAATTCAAGACGCAGGCGATGAAAGAGGATCGAGTTCGACAACGGGGATCGAAAACGCGGATGGCTCTGTCGGCCTAACATACGTTTGCGATTCAGCTGATTCTCTTTCTAACAGCGCAGCAATCCTCTTTAAGCGTTCGCCCGTTGTCCATTATGTGAAGGCATCTGCAACCGGTGGAAACGATGGCTCTTCGTGGACGAACGCCTTCACGAATTTGCAGGATGCGCTCGCTGTCACATCGGCCGGCGAACAGGTCTGGGTGGCCAGAGGGGTCTATATCCCCGGCGCCACCGTCGCCGATACCTTCCAGTTGATGAACAACATGGAAATTTACGGTGGGTTCGAGGGCGCCAACGGCTCGGAAGATCGATTCGACCTGCGAGATCCCACGAAGTTCTTTAGCGTGTTAAGCGGGGATATCAATGACGACGATACCAAAGACGAAAACGGAATCGTGACCGATGCCACGGGTATCGTCTCTCCAAACAGTGACCATGTGGTAAGCAGCTCCGGGACTAACGAAACCGCCGTTTTGGATGGACTCATCATCACCGCTGGTCAGAGTAAGGGCCTCGGGATCTCCTATGGAGGCGGCTTGCAAAACATTTCGAGCAGTCCAACCTTGGTGAATGTCACGTTTTCGGGGAACGATGCGACCGAACTAATCGAGCGTGGAGCGGGTGGAGGGATGTACAATCTTGGCAGCAGTCCATTGCTGATCCATGTGACTTTTTCGGGGAACAGGTCCAATTCTGGAGGTGGAATGGCAAACGTATATGAAAGCGACCCTGTATTGATTGACTGTACCTTCAAGACCAATACCGCCACAACAGATGGAGGTGGAATGTTCAATCTTGAAAGTTCTCCAATCCTGACGGGCGTTACCTTTTCAGAAAACCATGCCAATGATACCGGAGGAGGCATGGGCAACAGGGACAGTAGTCCCACATTAACCGATGTAATTTTTGTCGGAAACACGGGTACCCGCGCGGGTGGTTTAGATGGCTCTGGAGGCAATGAGAAACTTCTCCGAGTTCAATTCCTCGGTAACTTCGGGCAGGAAGCGGGGGGAATGGCTTGTCGAAGTCAACTCAACTCCACCTTAACCAATGTTGTCTTTTCGGGAAATAGGGGGGAGACCCGCGCCGGCGGGATGTTTGTCGTTGATAGCGCCCCAATATTGACCAATGTCACTTTCGCTTTCAATTCCCCGACCAATGAAATAGGCGATCTATATGTTGCTGAAACCGATCATGTCGTTCTCCAGAACTGTATTCTCTGGGGGGATAGTTCCTCTCACATCCTTTTATCGGATTCTCTTCTAACCATTCGGGACAGCAACGTCAAAGGCGGGTGCGACATCACGTCAACCATCTGCACCGACGTGATTGATGAAGATCCGCTTTTCGTGGATGCTGATGGACCGGATGGCGTGGCCGGGACCCTAGACGACGACCTCCGCCTCTCTGTTGGGTCACCCGCCATCGACACCGGGGACAACGGCGCGGACCTTGACGGAGCGGGAGCGGGAACCACTACGATCAGCAATGTTGCTACTGACTTGGAAGGTGACCCGCGTATTGCGGATGGCGATTTCGATGGTTCTTCCACGGTTGATATGGGGGCATTCGAACACGTACCTCAACCACGACCCCCTATTATCTACGTGAACGATGACGCCGCCGGAGCCAACACCGGATTGGACTGGACCGATGCGTTCACCGATTTCCAGTCCGCCCTGATCTATTCCATTCCCGGCGTAGAAATCTGGGTAGCCGAGGGCGTTTATCTCCCCGGAGACGGAATCCGCGACACGTTTCAACTGAAGACCGGGGTGGCGATCTACGGCGGGTTCGAGGGCTCGCCGGGGACGGAAGGCGACTTCAACGCGAGACAGCACGAAACCTTTGTCACCGTCCTCAGCGGAGACATTGACGGGAACGATGTGACCGACGCGGCGGGGGTGGTTATCGAAGCGAGCGACATCGTTGGCATGAACAGCAATCACGTGGTGACCGGCGAGGAAGTGGATGAGAGCGCCGTTCTGGACGGTTTCACGATCACAGGCGGGCAAGCGAACGAAGATGCTAATTTCAATATATTCGCGGGAGGCATGGGGATCGAGGATGGAGACCCGACGCTCGCCAACCTGACTTTCGCCGGAAATTTTGCGCTCGCCGGGGGTGGGATGCTGATGGGCAACAGCAATCCGATGATGACGAACATCACCTTCTCAGGCAACCATGCGTCCTTGGTTGGTGGAGGCATGGGGATCGTTAACGGAAGCCGACCCAGTCTCTTCAACTGTTCCTTCATACAGAACAGAGCCGGCGATGACGGCGGTGGGATGGCGACTGGAGACGGGAGTTTTCCGACATTGACGGGCGTTACCTTCACAGGAAACGTCGCCAGTGATGAGGGCGGTGGGATCTATAGCCTCGAAGGCGCCATCACGATTACAGAGGGAACCTTTTTTGACAATTCTGCAGTCGTCGGCGGTGGTATGTCGACCATGCTCAATACTAACAGTCTTATGTCGGTTAGATTTTTTGGAAACGTTGCTAGCGATAATGGAGGTGGGATATTTAACGACTCTAGTGATACCACGATGACGCACGCCGTTTTCAATGGCAATTCGGCGTATTCCGGTGGCGGGATGTACGACAGTGAAAGCAGTACTCTGACATTAACGAACTCCACATTCTCCGGAAATAGTGCAATCCCCATACTCGGTGGTGGTGGCGGTATGTACATTTTTGCCAGCGGACACCGGACTATTCAGAACTGCATCTTTTGGGGAAACAGTGCTGACACTGGTGACCAGTTCTTTAGCTCCGGCGGTGGTGTTGTGAGTATTATCAAAGATAGTTTAGTGCAGGGAGGCTGTCCGACTGTTGGGGATTTCCTTTGTACAGACGTAATCGACGCCACCCCCATGTTCGTTGATCCCGATGGTCTGGACGACATCCTCGGCACGTTGGACGACGATCATCGATTGTTGGCGGGATCGCCCGCGATCAACATGGGAAACAACGCCGCCGATCTCGACGCCGGAGGCCCCGGCACGGCGACCATTAGCGATATCCTATTCGACCTGGACGGTCTCTTCCGAATCGCGGATGAGACAGTGGACATGGGGCCCTACGAGTTCGGTTCGACAGCGCCTTCGCCAACACCAACCATCACGCCCACTCCGAGCAACACTCCCACGATTACGAATACACCGACTATAACGAATACTGCGGTCGCGACCTTGACGGATACACCAAGCGAAACTCCGACGGAGACAGTGACGCCCACTTCAACCGAAACACCGACTGAAACGCTTGTTCCAAGTGAAACCGCGACGGTGGATTCAACACCCACTCCGAATTATGACGTGGCTCCGGATCCTGTTGACGGCCAAATCGACGCACGAGATCTGTTGGAATGGTTCGATCAAGTTAGGGATAGTTCACCCACGCGCGAACTGCTGTTCGATTTCTCTCGCTTCTGGCAGGACTCAATCCAATAAACACCGTCTACTGGCAATACATCAATAGGCCCACCAGTCGCTGTCAAAGAAAAGTGAGACCGGTGTCGAGTACCCATTTCTCAAGGAGATTATCACAAGATGGCTAGTCAAAGTTTCCCCTGTCTCACAAGGATTCACGACCTCATGATGAGGAATTACGCCCACTATCGAATCGCCGGGTTGTTTATTCTTGGAGCCTTTCTTGCCGCGGGGGGCGCGTGGTCGTTTTCCGGTGAGGGTGACGGCACCTTTGAGGTCCCCTATGTCATCACCAATGTGGACCAGTTGCAGGAGATGAACGACGCGCTCGCCGCCTCCTATATCCTCGGCAATGACATCGACGCTTCCGATACGGCTACTTGGAACAACGGTGCGGGGTTCCTGCCGATCGCTCCATCCGAAACTCTTGCGCCTGTAGTCCTGTTCAGAGGCTCATTGGACGGGCAGGGGCATACCATCGCCGATCTCTTCATCAATCGTCCTTCTATGGACTATGTCGGCCTGTTCGGTCGCACCTCTGAGGCCACTATCGTGAATGTCACTATGGAAACTGGCAGCGTTACCGGACAGTCCCACGTAGGAGGGTTAGTCGGGAACACCGGCTTCAACGATTTTGTGTCGAACTGTTGCGCAACGGGCATCGTTTCCGGTTCCTCATCTGTCGGTGGACTGATCGGGAAAAGCAACTCCCCGGTGTCGAACTGTTACGCGACATGTGCAGTCTCCGGTAGAGAGGACGCTGGCGGATTGGTCGGGGGCAACTACCTCGGAGGCCTTGTGTCGGACTGTTATGCCACGGGCGCCGTTTCCGGTGGCAAAAGCCTCGGCGGGCTGCTCGGTATTAACTTCGACCGCGTGGAGAACTGTTATGCGACGGGTGTGGTCTCTGGCACGGGAACCGAAATCGGGGGGCTGATTGGCGAACAGAGGGGAACCGTATCGAAATGTTACGCGACGGGCGCCGTCTCCGGATCGAGCGTGGTCGGTGGTCTGGTCGGGAGATGTGACATTAATGGTCAAATATCGAACTCTTACGCGATGGGTCCGGCTTCCGCCTCTGCCATAGTTGGCGGGCTGGTCGGCGAGGTCAACAGCAGCACTGTCACGCATTGTTATTCGACGGGCGCCGTTTCCGGTATGGGAAACGAGGTGGGCGGGTTAGTCGGGCGTGACGCCACAGGAACCTACACCTCCTGCTATTGGGACACCGATACCACACCCACCCCCGGAATTGTCGGCATCAACCCGGACCCTTCCGGCGTAACTGGCAAGACCACAATCGAAATGCAGCAACGGACGACCTTCGTAGGCTGGAATTTCTTCAATATTTGGGAGATCGATGAAGGAAACGACTATCCGAAATTCGGCTTTTTCCCGGTCTCCTATACCATTACCACACTCCAGGAACTTCAGAATATGAATCACGATCTCGAAGGCGATTATATCCTCGCCAACGACATCGATGCTTCAGACACGGTGAATTGGAATGACGGGGCCGGGTTCCTGCCAATCGCTCCAGACGTGGATTCAGACTCGGGGCACCAAGGGGGGTCTTTCACTGGCTCCTTGGACGGCCAGGGTCACACCATCACCGGTCTCTTCATCGATCGTCCCTCGACGGATTATGTCGGTTTGTTCGGTCAAACCGCTGGGGCCACCATCCAGAATGTCACGATGGAAGGCGGCAGCATCACGGGACTGACCCGCGTCGGCGGGCTGGTCGGGTACAACATCGAAACCAGCGATGTCGTGTCGAACTGTTACGCGACGGGCGCTGTCTCCGGTGTGGAAGAAATCGGCGGGCTGGTCGGAACCAACTTGGGTGAAGTGAAGAACTGTTCCGCAATGGGTGAAGTCTCCGGAACAGCAAACGCCATCGGCGGATTGGTTGGCGAGAACAGAGGCGTGGTGTCGAACTGTAATGCGAGGGGCGCAGTCTCTGGATCTTCAGCAATCGGTGGTCTGGCTGCGGAAAACCACGGGACGGTGTCGAACTGTTACGCGACGGGCGCTGTCTCCGGTGAGGGACTCGTCGGCGGCCTGATCGGGGACAACATTGGCCCCAACACGGTGTCGAAATGTTACGCGACAGGTGCTGCCTCTGGTGGGGAGTTCGTTGGCGGCCTGATCGGGAGCAGCAACGGCGGCGCTATAGTGTCGAACTGTTACGCGATGGGTGCCGCCTCCGCTACCGCCACTGTTGGGGGGCTGATTGGCACGATCAACAGCAGCGCAGTGACGCACTGCTATT
>JAJDBZ010000724.1 GCA_029261095.1 Candidatus Omnitrophota bacterium
AAAATGTTTGAAGGTTTCTTACAGAGAAAGAGAGGCACAAGCAAGACGTGGCTCTTTTTCGGTACAGCATTCTCGGCTGTAATGATGATCGGTCTGGTGCCGCTTTGTGGATTCGCACAGGAAGCCGCGGAAGAAGCAGGCCCAACTGCGATGGATGCAATGTTCACCGCAAATAATCTTTGGATGATGCTTGCTGCGGGACTTGTGTTCATCATGCATCTCGGTTTCGCAACTCTCGAATCGGGACTGACCCGCTCGAAAAACACAGTCAACATTCTTTTCAAGAACACTTACATCATCTGTCTGGGTCTGCTGACTTATTATCTCTGTGGATTCAACCTCATGTATCCGGGGTTTGCGGATGATTCTTCGGGATGGTTCGGCTTTGCAGGATTCGGATTACCCATTGGCGAAGATGGTCTGACACCTGCCTACGCCGATGGCGGCTACACTTACTGGACCGACTTCCTTTTCCAGGCGATGTTCGCCGCGACCTGCGCGACCATCGTTTCGGGTGCGGTGGCGGAGAGAATCAAACTCTCGTCCTTCATGGTTTTCTCGCTCATCTACGTCGCCTTGATCTATCCGATCGCGGGTTCTTGGAAGTGGGGCGGTGGATGGCTTGATGGAAAAGGTTTCTATGACTTTGCCGGTTCGACTCTAGTCCACAGCGTCGGAGGATGGGGCGCCCTAGCGGGAGTCATGCTCCTTGGGCCTCGTAAAGGGAAATATGTCGAAGGGCAAATGCGCCCCATTCCTGGTCACAGCATGCCGCTCGCAGCCATCGGAGTCTTTCTTCTCTGGTTGGGCTGGTTCGGGTTCAATGGCGGTTCGGTGCTCAGCGCCGACCCGGCTGCTACATCTTTTACCCTCGTGACCACGTCCCTCGCTGCTGCCGCGGGCGGATTAGCCTCGATGTTCACATCTTGGATCACCTCGAAGAAACCCGATCTTTCGATGTCTCTCAATGGGATTCTGGCCGGCCTCGTTGGAATCACTGCGGGTGCCGACTCGGTCACCATCGAGGGGTCGCTCGCAATCGGAGCCATCGCGGGTGTCATCGTCGTCTTCTCGGTCATGTTCTTTGACAGAATCAAAATGGATGACCCGGTCGGTGCGATCTCAGTCCACCTGGTCTGTGGTATCTGGGGAACTCTCGCAGTCGGAATCTTCGGCACGAATGAGGAATTCAGTTTGGGCGTCCAGGCGTTGGGTGTGGTTGCGTATGGAATCTTCTCATTCGGTTCCGCATTGATCCTCTTCGGAATTCTTAAAGCAGTCATGGGAATTCGAGTCAGCGAAGAAGAGGAGATCGAGGGCCTGGATTACGGAGAGCATGGCATGTCCGCATATCCAAACTTTGAAAACTCTTTCCTGCGGTAATCGAATTGAATGACAAACAAACGCGCTGGGCGGTCACTATGACCGCCCAGTGCTTACCACGACATTAGAAACTATTGGAGGAATTTGAAAATGAAAATGATCACAGCGATCATCCAGCCACACAAAGTGGAAGAAGTCAAAGAAGATCTTCGAAAGGCCGGGGTCACAGGGATGACAGTTTCCGAAGTCCGAGGTTCCGGTCGCCAGAAAGGTCACAAGGAAATCTTTCGCGGCGGTGAATACACAGTCGAGTTTATTCCAAAGATCAAACTGGAAGTGGCTGTCAGCGATGACAAGTCGGAAGAGTGTATCGAGGCGCTCATCAACGCCGCTCACACCGGTCGGATCGGAGATGGTAAGGTGTTCATTTTTAACATCGAAGATACTGTCCGCATTCGAACCAAGGAACGAGGATCTGAGGCGCTTTAAGGAGGGATTATGATATTTCAGCTTTCCGAGAGAGAGAAAATAAGGACGGTTCCCATCGTCCGTGTTCGGTATGCTCGGCCGGAGGCCATCAAACCTCTGGTGAAATCGAATTCGAACGGTTTTCGGGAATCGAAGTTCACTGAACCTTGCAGTCCGGTGTCGTCACCGCCTCTTCGCACAAGCGTTTCCTACAACGAACCCGAGGCGAGGGAGGCGGAGAAACAAGAGATCAAACCTTTTCAGGATTGCGAAGAATATCAACCACAAGGCGGATGCCAAACGGTTCTCCATCAGCGTTATGAAGGGAACCGTGGCGACATCCTCAGGTGTAACACATGCGGAAGAACTTTTTCCGCCCGGCGTGGTGGGATCAGTTTTCGCAGTCGGCTCGATCCGGAAATGCTGAACCAACTGATTGATTGCCATCAAAGGGGTGATTCGATCAGAAAAACCTCGAAGATCCTGACCTTGAATCGCGGAACCGTGAGACGGTATTTCCGCCTCCTCGAAGAAGGAACCACGATCGAACCCGAGTAAGACAGTTTTAATCAACTCGAACCCCCCTCGTCGCTCTCGCGGCGAGGGGGGTTTTTCATGTTCTTTTCCCAAAATCTTCGTCCAGAGTTCTACTCTGGACAAACACCACCTAGAATCCACTTTGGACCAGAAAAATTCGCTGGAGAATAAGTCAATCATGTGGATTCCCTATTTCCGATGTTTCGTCTTGTTAGGGTTTGTAATCTTGTATCCGCTCCGGGCAAATGCCATCCCCGCCTTTCCCGGCGCTCAGGGTTTTGGAGCCGAGACCATCGGGGGACGCGGCGGACGTGTGATCGAGGTCACCAATCTGGATGACCACGGACCGGGATCTCTTCGCCAAGCAGCAGAGTCGACTGGCCCTCGGACCGTGGTCTTTCGTGTTTCGGGTACGATTCCACTTGAAGAATCAATTGTGGTGAGAAACCCCTATCTCACCATCGCGGGTCAGACAGCCCCGGGGAATGGAATCTGCCTCCGTGATGCGGGCCTGGTCATCGCAGCCAGCGAGGTGATTGTTCGTTTCCTGCGAGTGCGTCCGGGGGATGAGTCCGGGTATACAGGCGACAGCATCAGTGTCGGATCGGGTAGTCACATCGTCATCGATCATTGTTCCTGTACCTGGGCCATTGACGAAACTCTTTCAGTCTCGGGTGGGAATGACACTTTGGACCATGTCACCGTTCAATGGTGTTTAATCAGCGAGAGTTTGAACAATTCTCTCCATGCCAAAGGAGAGCATGGCTATGGGTCCCTGATCCGTGGTCATCACGATTCAAAGTTCACTTTTAG
The DNA here is from genome assembly GCA_029261095.1 of Candidatus Omnitrophota bacterium. GTDB lineage: Bacteria > Hinthialibacterota > Hinthialibacteria > OLB16 > OLB16 > JACKFH01. The sequence continues at coordinate 3,142 of JAJDBZ010000724.1, forward strand.
CCACAATTTGTATTCCCACCACAAAGCCCGCAACCCGCGCCCAGGTGTGTACGATAAGTGGGATCATGAGATCGATCCGGATGGAATGTTCTTGGAGTTTCGAAACAACGTGATCTACGACTGGTGGGGAAGCGCCGCCGGATACACCGCCGACAAGAAGAGTGTGACCCGCATGGATTATGTCGGGAATTATTTGATCCCCGGCGCCAATTCGTACGACGACAGTGTGGCTTATCAGGAGGGCTCCATCTACAACCGATCTTATTTCGCGCACAACTGGATGGATGGAGAATGGATCCAGAACCCCTACGATCTCGTGCGATTTCCGAAGCCGTATACTCCGGACATCATCCGAGCGTACAAACAGAGCGAGCCCACCGCCGCCCACAGTGGATCTCGGGAAGAAGCCCAGATCGCTTATGAACAAGTCTTGGAGGAAGTCGGCGCTTTTCTTCCCACGCGGGATGCGGTGGACCTAAGAATCATCGAACAGGTCCAAGAGCGAACCGGGACCCTCATCGACAGCCAGAGCGGGGTGGGCGGATGGCCGAAGCTCGAAACCGAACCGCCTCCACCGGACCAAGACCACGATGGCATGCCCGACTCCTGGGAAGAGCAACACAACCTCGATCCCGCCGACCCATCCGACAGCGCGCAAGACATCAACGGGGATGGATACACCAACCTGGAGGGTTATTTGAACTCACTGGTTCCGTAGGCGCGTGGGGGAAGTGAAACCAGATTGCGGGAAAAGGATATGGCTCGACACGATGTGTCGAGGCGGGACCACTACAAACCAGCGTGTTGGTCTGCCTGTTCCACCCCTTCCTCGGACTTCCATGATTCAAACCTGCGAACAATCCGCCGCACGGAGAATAACCTTGGTGATGTTGGAAACCGTGTCGTCGTAGAAAGGGTTCCCCTTTAGCTTCTTCCAGTCCGGATGATCGATGAAGGTCTTCCAATTCTTGTCGTGAGACTCCATGTCCTCGAAGGTGATCATATAAGTCAGATTAGGCAGCCTGCTCCCAACCAGCGCCTCCCCAAAGAAGACCGGATCGAGACCGGTCTCGCGAAAGAGCTCGATTTCTTTCCCCTCGTTGAACATGTGAATCTTCCGCTGGCCATACAACACGCTGTGGCTTTCATAGATTCGGAGTTCATAAAGGCGCGACTGCGATTTCTCCGGAACCTCGAGACTCGGCATGTCTTTGAACGCCAAAAACAAGGAGCTCTCCATGCGCGTATAGGCGGGATCGGAGAAGGGAGCATTGAAGAAATCGCCGCCATCCTCTTGAAAAGTCTTGTCCGCGAGCAACGCCGCTTTCAGTTCCGCAACCCCGGCAGCGGTCTGGAAGGGAGTGACCGCATAAACATCGGAATCCTCGTTCTCATAGGATGTAAAGACACCGATCTTTTCCACTCCGGCTCGACCGGCTGCGGGCAGGTAGGCCCCATCCAGGAAATCGAGGAACCTCTTCTGTTTCTCCTCCGAGTCCAGGAGGATCTTCCGGATCTCGTAGTACTCCCGGTCGCCGGGATCCTCGGCCTGAACCCGTGTTCCCCCGGCAAGGGCCGCGGCCGCCACCGATCCCGCTATGAATTTTCGACGTTCGATTCCCATGACTGTCTCCTAACCCGGATGATCTCTGCTCACTGATTTCTCAGCAAATGACTTTACTCCTCAACCGATGGTGGGCGAACCCCCCCGCGCCTTGACCCATCGTCCCTAAAATCGCATGATCGGCGGACTTTTTCCTGGAGGAATTTCCCAGATGGGTGAGGATAGTTTCAAGGCTCCGAAACGGAGTCTTTTCGATTACGCCATGATCAGCGCGCGTGGCTTCTGTATGGGCTGCGCGGATGTGGTTCCTGGAGTCTCCGGGGGCACGATGGCGTTTATCCTGGGAATCTACGAGGAACTGATCGAGTCCATCAAGAAACTCTCCTCGAAGGAGATGCTCTCGGCGCTGTTCTCATTCAACATTAAGAAGGTTTTCGAGGTGGCTCCATGGCAGTTCCTTGGATCACTCTTGATCGGGATTGGTTTGGCCATTGTCTCCCTGGCCAAATTTTTGGAGTGGGCGCTGGAGGAACACCCCGAACTCCTTTGGTCTTTCTTTTTCGGGCTTGTCCTTGCCTCGATCTATGCGGTCGCCAAACGGAAAACCGCGTGGACACCGGGATCGATGACCGCCATCGTGGTGGGAACGGTCGCCGCTTACATCATTGTGGGATTGGTCCCCCTCCAAACGCCGGACGCGGCCTGGTTTCTCTTTCTCTCCGGAGCCATCGCCATATGCGCCATGATCCTCCCTGGAATCTCCGGATCGTTTCTCCTGGTGATCATGGGCAAATACGAAACCATCCTCGGCGCAGTCAATGAGCGGGATGTCGTGGTCCTCGGTACCGTGGCGGCTGGATGTGCCGTTGGGATTTTGACATTCGCGCAGATCCTGAGCTGGCTTTTCAAACACTTTCACAATCTGACTATTTCAGTGTTAATCGGCCTGATGGCCGGTTCACTCCGAAAAATCTGGCCATGGAAGAACACCCTTGAATCAATTACCGATCGCCATGGGGACTTGAAACCCGTGGTTCAAGAGAATGTACTTCCACCGGCGTTTGATGGACAATTCGCCCTCGCCATTTGCCTCGCAATCGTAGGGTTCGCGCTGGTACTGGTCTTGGATCGGATAGCCAACAGCGGAGTGGATAAGCAGACGGTTGAGTAATGGCAAGCACCACATCTTGTGTATAATAAATTTCCATGAAGTGCCCGACCTGTAAGAAAACGCGTCAGCAATTTGAATCTACAGAGTTTCTGCCGTTTTGCTCCGACCGGTGCAGGCTCGCCGATTTCGGGAAGTGGCTCGATGGGGACTACAAAGTGAGCCGCCCTTTGCGGATGGAAGACGAAGTTTTGATGGAAGAAATCCCAATCGAGCAAGATATCCCGGAAGAGGGAATTCAGTATGAATGAAACACAAAGTATGAATCCCAAGGATGATTCGTCGAAGGACACGAGACAAAGGAAGCGACCTCGAGGATCCCGCCCTATCCACATCCATTGCCTGTTTTCGGCGTTGGCAGGGATTCTCCTGGGTCTGGTGTTTCTGCTGCCGGTTTTTCACCGACTTGTCTGGGTTTCTTTGGCCCCGGTCTTTCTTCTCATCACTTACAGGAACCCCTCTAGGAACTTTCTATCCGGGGTTTTTATTGGCGTCCCCTGGTTTTTAATCTCCTGTTACTGGCTTTCTCATGTCACTCTTCCAGGTCTCATCTGCCTGAGTCTTTTCGAGGGGGCTTATCTTGGTGTCTGGTTGGTCCTCGCGGGAAGGTTCCCTGCTCCCTGGAGAAACTACCTTCTTCCGATCGTCTGGGTCGGGTATGAGTTCGTGCGGTCGAAGGGGGTTCTCGGTTTTTCTTGGAATCTAATGGGCCACCTGGCCTACCCTGTTGAAGGCCTGGCTCAGACATTTGGAGTCTATGGATTGTCCTTCTTGGTGGCGGCCGTCGGCGTACTGATAACGATCATGGTCCTAAACGCCCGTGAGGAGTACTCCGGACCACTTCCGGAGGGTTCCGGAACCTTCATCATGCTACCCATGTTGTGGCTCTTGCTCGCCTTCTTTGTCTATTGGAGAGCGCCGGAGCTGAAGCCCGACAAGAAGATCTATGTCGGTGTGGTTCAGGGGAATTTTGAACAGAGCCTCAAGTGGTCCGTCCCCGTCGATGAGGCCCTGAATCGCTACGTGAATCTGACCAACGAAACGGTGAACGAGTCCCACCCCGATTTGGTGATATGGCCAGAAGCCGCACTTCCGACAGTCCTTTCCCAAAAACCGAATCTGCTCGCGGTTCTCGAACGTCGCGTCCGTGAGTGGGAATCAAGCCTGCTATTCGGTGTCTTGGATGAGGATGTTCGCACAAACTCCGAAGAAGCACCTGGGACACTCTATAACTCGGCTGTCTTTTTGGACTATCGGTCCAGTGGCGCCCTCGGAAAAGTGGGTACGCGAAAGGAAATCGCGGAATATTTACGGGGGCCGCTTGAGCCGGATACCAAGAAATCGCTTCTCTTTCCAGCTGCATTCTCGGGGTCCAAGGATCACACCCCCAAGGTTTACGACAAATCGCGATTGGTTCCTTTTGGAGAGTTTGTCCCGTTCCGACAGTTACTCCCCTTCGTTCAAGACTTTGTGGAGAAACAAGGGGGCGGAGCCTTTTCGAATGGAATGGAAGGGATGACTGTGTCCACCGTCTTTGGAGAAATAGGGCCCCTCATCTGTTTTGAATCGACACACCCCGGCCTCGCCAGGAAAGCGGCAATGAATGGAGCAAGTTTGTTGGTGACGATGACCAATGATGCCTGGTTTGGGGAGACTGCGGCAGCAAGGCAACATGCTCTGCAGAGTCGGTTCCGCGCGATTGAAACCGGTAGGGCGGTGGTTCGAGTGGCTAATACAGGGATGACCGCACTCTATCTACCAGACGGAACAGTTGCCGAAAGACTACCTGGCTGGGAAGCTCTATCGGATACTTGGGTAGTCCCGCTTTATTCCCATCTTACCTTTCAATTCCGGGTGGGAGATTGTCTAGGTTGGTTGTGTCTGGTGTGTCTAGGTTTCTCCCTTCTTTTGGCGAGAGGAATACATCGAGAGGAGGAAGAGTCAGGGGAGAATCGGGACCATAACCCGATCGGTCAATCGAAGACGAGACCCGAAACATCTCCTCCAGAATAGCGCCATGCTCCAGTTTCATGATAATCATGATGAAGATACCCCCTTTGGGTGGGTTTAGCGTCTTCTTAATCGGAGCCCGGCTTCGGGCCCCTTTCCGCTGTATCTCCAACCGATTGAATCGAGTCAGCAATTCAATGATCGGCGAGTCGATTTGTTATCCCCTCGAATTCGAATCTTGAGGGTCTTGAACTTCAGTACTGGGCGACAGGCTCCGTGAATCCCACGGAACCGCGCCCAGCCCCTGCGTGGTGATCTCG
>JAJDBZ010000725.1 GCA_029261095.1 Candidatus Omnitrophota bacterium
AATCCGGTCATTGGATTAACGTTCGCAAATCAATAGACAATATGAATGGGCCACTTCCCTCAAGGGAAGTGGCCCTCATTCGTTCTCGACAAGAAAACAACGTAAGAAAGTTCATCACTTATGCGGTCAATAATCATTCGGAGTCTCTTCTTACTTTCATTGATGGATCAGGTTGTTACCCCGGGGTGGAGGAGCGCTTCTGCGCAAGAACCTTCAACCGCGGCGCCTTCCTCCGACGCCGTTCAAGATCTGAGGGGGCGAGCCCAATCCTCTGAGAGTACAGATCCTTCGCCGACTCCAGTGAGCGTTCAATCGCTTCTTGCGGAGAATCACGCACTCAGAATCCAAATGAGCGAACTCATTCAATCGGGTGCCGAGAGCGAAAATTTGCGCCAGCAGAATGAGTCACTTAGACAGGAGATGACAAAACTTGCGGAGAAGGTTCTGGTTCTCGATCAGATGCGGGCCAAGGAGTTGGAATGGGAAAATCAAGCGGCGGAGATGCTAAGCCAACAGCAGCAACATCAGGCTGTTGAGAATGAAATTCGGTCGCTACGCGTCCAATTGGCGGGATCAGTTCAGACCGCTTCTCAACTCGCCAACGCCCGCATGGAAATCGACCAGCTCAGAATTCGAGAGAAGAGACTCAATGACGAGAATACCGCGTTGCTTCCACTGAAAGATCAAAATGAGGAACTGGGTCGAAAGGTTGCCTCCTTGGAGATGAGAGTTTCAGGGCTCATCGAATCGGAGTCTGAATCGGCGTTGCTCCGCCGCGAAATCGCAACCTTAGAATCGGAGAGGGAAGCCCTCATCAAAGAGACTCGAGAACAATCGCTCTTTCTGAAGCAGCAAGTTGAAACACTCAAACTCAAGAATCAGGCTTTCGCCGAGGCCGAGGAGAATCGTAAGGGTCTCCTCGAACAGGTTCGACAACTCCAGGAGCGAACTCAGATTCTCGAGGAAAGCAACGCTGAGGTATCCACACTCCGTGAAGAACTTCATCGTCTTCAAACTGCGGAATCCGACCTTCCGAAACCTGGGGTAGCAAATGAGAGATTGTCTCCAGAGATCGAGTCTCGCGGAATCGTGGGTGCTCCTGTTGGCGCGGACCCAACACCATCTACGCAGAAACCAAGCATTGAAATGGCTCTCGAGGAGACTGACTCAGGTTTTTCCCGATTCGAATCCGATTCGACACGGGAGGCTCTGGAACAACGCATCCGGGATGAAATTGAACGACGAAGGGCTTTTAACGAGGCATCAAGCCAACCCTAAATCCGGACGCACTTCCTCTTGAGCTGAGGTAACCATGATCCCACCACACGTTTCTATTTGACTTCTCGAACCTTGACAATGATCATTGTGAATACGCAATCGTTTGCGCCCAAATCTGACGTGGAACGGCCACGATGAAGATACTGATCGCGCTCACCTACTACCGTCCTCATATCTCCGGGCTGACTCTATACAACCAAAGGCTTGCGGAGGGACTGGTCAAACGAGGTCATCAGGTCACTGTCCTCACATCACGATATTCGAATAAATTGCCTTCAAGTGAAGTTCTCAATGGAGTTACAATCAAGCGGGTTCCGGTTTCCTTTAGGATCAGCAAGGGTGTGATCATGCCCTCTTATCCGATTTCGGCTTGGCGGTCGATACGGGAACAAGATTGTGTTGTCTTGAACCTTCCCAACACACCTCTTGAAGCCCTGGCTGTTCCGATTATTTCAAGAACCTTGGGAAAGAAAGTTTTATCGATTTTTCATTGCGATGTCCGTCTACCTGGAGGTCTCTGGAACCGAATCGTGGAGGGTATCGTATGGTTATCCAGTTTCCTGGCCCTCATCTTTTCCACCCGGGTCATCGGCTACACAGAAGATTATGCAACATCGATACGACTCCTCCGCTTGTTTCGTAAGAAAATGTCATTCATTCTCCCGCCCATCGCGATAGACCACTCTAGTCTCAAAGCCAGTTCCGAAGGTCTGACTCCATACCACCAGATTGGAAAACCACTCATCGGGTTCGCGGGCCGCATTGCCACTGAAAAAGGTGTGGAAGATCTACTCAGCGCGCTTTTACTGGTTCTCGAGCGCTTTCCAGACTGCCATATCCTTTTCGCGGGAGATACCGAGAATGTGATCGGAGAGAGACAATATCAGCGCAATCTGAAACCGCTCCTTGAAAAGGTGAATGGGCATTACCATTTTCTGGGAGTATTAAACCCTGAGGAGATGGCCGAATTTTACAAAGATTGTGTTGTGACTGTCCTTCCAAGCCGGAACCGGACAGAGAGTTTTGGGTTAGTACAAGTTGAGAGCATGTTGAATGGAACGCCGGTGGTTGCGAGCGATCTGCCCGGAGTTCGAGTCCCCATTCAATTAACGGGCATGGGCCTCTTGGTCGCTCCTGGGGATGTAAACGGTTTGGCGGTGGCCCTCATCGAGGTGCTCACACACAGAAAACAGTATATCCGTGACGTGAAAGATATCGAAGATATGTTTTCGATGAAGGAGACTCTCGACTCATACGAAGTACTGTTGACACAAATCTAAATGATGAGGATCGATTTCCGATCACGATGAGTGTGATACCTACAAAAGAGGACTATCTCAGAAGGCATCTACGCGAGGTTCCCCTGTTTCGGGCCCTCCTTCGTTCGGTGGAGTGTTCTCTCGTCCACAGTGGAAGCCCGTTCGATGGCCCGATCCTGGACCTTGGAAGCGGCGATGGAGTTTTCGCTTCGATGTTCGAACAGTCCACAGAATGGATCGGAATCGACCCATCCTTCCAGTCGGCGGTGCAAGCTCAAGACCGTATCGGACACTCCAAACTGGCGGTGGGGGATGGATGTCGTTTGCCGCTCCCGAATGATTCAATTGGAACAGTCATATCGAACAGTGTTTTGGAACACATCCCCGATCTAGACACCACGTTGAATGAAGTTCAGAGAGTGCTCCTTCCGGGTGGACGGCTCATTCTGACAGTTCCTACTGACAGATTCGCGGAACTCCTCTTGGGATCGTCGATTCTAAGGGGTCTCGGTCTAGGAAAACTGGCGAAGTCTTATGGCGATTGGTTTAACAAACATTCTTTGCATTTCCATACGGACTCTATCCGAGTTTGGCAACAACGTCTTGAGGAGCGGGGGTTCACGGTCCTACGATCCAAAGAGTATTTCACCGGTCGGACTCACAGGATTTTCGATATGGCACACTATGTGAGTCTCCCGCGTTTGGTGACCTACAAGCTGACTGGCAAGTGGGTTTTGTTTCCCGAATCATGGCAGAATCAAGTCTTCTATTATTGGCTGAGGAAGTATCTCGAAGAGGAAGAAACCAAGGCCGGCGCTTATCTCTTCATTGAAGCCAGAAAAGAACAATGAGGACCCTAGGTCAGGTATAGAGTAATATGGGGGATAAGCGGGCAATCGACTGAACCGAAATGAAAACGAATCGAAGCAAACTGCGCGATCAACTTCTCTTTACACTGATTCTGATACTTGGTGGAACACTCGCATTCCATGGGATCGACTGGGATGATGGACACCATCTTCACCCCGACGAGAGATTCCTAACCATGGTGACCACAGCGATCTCATGGCCGGAATCCTGGGAAGAATATCTCGACGAATCCAAATCTCCGCTCAACCCTCGGAATGTGGGACACGAATTCTTTGTCTACGGCACATTCCCCACCACATTGGTGAAGGGTCTTTCAATCGTTCTCGGGATGACTGGATACGATCAGGTTTACCTTGTGGGACGGGGGATGAGTGCTGTCGCTTTTCTCGGCTCCCTTTTTATCCTGTTCCGATTAGCGCTTCTTCTCTTTGATGATTCTAGAATCGCCTTGCTTGCAGCATTCTTGTATTCCGTGACTGTTCTCCCGATACAACAAGCCCATTTCTATACAGTCGACTCCCTCTGCACTTTCTTCTCACTCGGCGCACTCTACTGGTTGGTACAAGTCCAAAAGACTGGAAAGACCCGTTTCTATTTCCTGACTGGTTTGTTTTTCGGATTGGCTCTCGCATCTAAACTCTCGGTTTTCACATTCGCTATCATCGTTACCTTTGTCGGTATCGAAAAGATTTACAGAGAGTTTTTGAACCATCGCGAATGGGGAGCAAGGACCAGGGTCGTCGCTCAAGTGGGTGGGCAGTTGATCTTATCGGGGATCGTCACCTTCTTGGTGTTCCGAGTGGTTCATCCCGACGCGTTCCGAGGTCCGGGGTTCTGGGGGATGCTGCCAAGCGAACGATGGCTTGAGAACATACAGAGAGCCCGTCTATTGGTAAGCGGGGAAATTGACACCCCTCCGGGGCATCAATGGACAAACCGCACTCCGATATGGTTTCCACTTAAGTACTTGGTGTGGTGGGGGATGGGGCCTTTTTTGGGGGTGGTCGCTTGGTTGGGTTGGGGGACTGCAATCGGGGAGATTCTTCGAAGGAAATCAACTCACATCTGGATCCCCGTTGTCTGGGTGGGGATTCTCTTTTTCAATCAGGGCCTTCAATGGGTCAAATCGATGCGATACATGCTGCCGATCTACCCTATCCTCGTTCTCCTCGCAGCATGGCTCCTCATTAAATGGTTCGAGAGAGGATTAAAAAGGGTGACAGAGGAGGGTCTACAGCCGGAAAGATCGGGCCATCATGGATGGATTGCTTGGATTCCGATCTTCGTGGTTGGGGTGACAACTTTCCTATGGGCCATCGCCTTTTCCAGAGTCTATTCCCATCCACACACACGTGTCGCCGCCAGCGAATGGATGCTCGAGAACATTCCGATTGGAGCGAAGATTGGGGTTGAACATTGGGATGATGCGCTTCCCCTTCCTTTGGAAGGACATAAGAGAAAACCCAACGATTTTGTTCAGTTTCGATTCGAATGGTATGCCGATGACACACCGAAGAAGCTGAAACAGGTTTTATTCCTGTTGGATCGGTCTCAATACATTGTCCTGAGTAGCAACCGACTTTACGATTCCATCCCTCGTTTGCCGATGCGATATCCGATGACTGTCAATTATTACAACGCACTCTTCGACGGAACTCTTGGATTCGAGAGAGTTGCCGAATTCACTTCATACCCGGGAATTCTGGGATGGGAAATACCCGACCAGTCCTCTGAAGAGGCTTTCAGTGTCTACGATCACCCCCGTGTCCAGATATTCCGAAAAACCGAACAATTCTCGATGGAGAGTGCCGAATCCATTCTCGGCGATGTCGACTGGAGCCAAGTCGTAAAACTCACACCCCGTCAAGCAACTGAGGGGTGGACTGAAGTTCCTCCCACCGAAGGAGACCCACCGAGGGAATCGGTGGAAGAGAATAGAGAGCAAGGATCCATCAATGGGTTTAAACACACTCAGCCTCGGAAAATGATTCTTCCCGATTGATTTCAAATGAGGAGGGCGAGGCCCAAATCTCCCTTTGACTTCCCTCCGCCATCCGATAATCATTCCGACTGTGTGTTGAATCTTTGTTGGGGGCCCCAATCTCATGTCTGACAAATCCACAAGCTTTTTTAAGTTCTTAATCTATGCCACTGGCCCAGCGCTCATCACCGCAAGTGTGGTGGTCGGTCCGGGATCGATTGTCACCGCGAGCAAAGCAGGGGGCCATCATGGGTATTCCCTGGTCTGGCTCCTCTTCTGTTCATCGCTTTTTATGATGGCTTATACCTACATGGGGTCACGGATCGGGTGTTGCGCAGATGATTCCATTCTAACTCTGACTGCGAAGAAATATGGCAGGTGGCTTTCGGTCATAGTTGGAATCTCCAGTTTTCTGGTGGTCGCGGGGTTTCAGTTCGGGAACAATTTAGGTGTGGCGACCGCGATGACCGGACTGACAGGCGTTTCTGAATTCTATTGGCCCGTGGCCTTTACCGCGATTTCTTTAGCAATGCTCTTTTTTACAACCAATCTATACAAACTCCTCGAAGTTCTCATGAAGGTTTTGATCGGTCTCATGGTCCTTTCGTTTCTCGCCAACCTTCTTTACACCGGGATTCGTCCGCTGGATTTCGCAAAAGGGTTTATCCCGAGCTTTCCTGAAGGGAGTTTACCGATCGCACAAGGCATGTTCCCGACGACTTTCTCGGTGGTCGCTGCGCTTTATGCCGCACATTTGGCTCAGGAAAAGATGTGGAAGAAGGAAGATGCGGACACCGCCGGAAAGGATGCAATGGTTGGGATTTTTATGCTCTTCTTCATCAGCCTCACCATCCTTTGCACCTCGGCTGGCGCGTTTTTTGGGAAAGAGGGAGTCGAACTCGGAAGCGCGGCAGCACTTTCGGGGGCTCTCGAAGGTCTATTCGGCAGTTCCGCGCGATACATCTTTTGTTTCGGATTGGCAGCGGCCGCGTTCTCATCCTTTCTCGTCAATGCGATGGCGGGTGGGGGGCTCCTCGCGGATGGCCTCGGTCTCGATAAGCGATTGGACCATATGCCAGTAAAGGTGTTGACCGCGGCCGCCCTCTTGATTGGAATGGGCATCGCTGTATTGGTTCTGAAATACGAATTCAACGCGGTCACTTCGATCCTGGTGGCTCAGGCTTCGACGCTCCTTGCGGTGCCTGTTTGCGCCATACTGTTACTCCTGCTCGCAAACGACCGTGGTATCATGGGGGACAAGAAAAACGGAGCGGTTGTCAATGTCATAGGTGTTTTAGGATTTATGGTCCTCTGTTGGATGGTCTGGAACACAATCGGATCGATTCAAACCAAATTGGCTGCAATGGGAGGGGCGGGATGAAAGAGACTTACGCAACACATGCCAAAAGTATCCGAATCCATCCCGGATTGTGGCGTCCCCACTATCATTGGGAGCATATTGCTTGGGTTAGCCCAAGCTGGCCCTCTCAAGATTACATCTGGCTCGATTTTCCCGAAGCGATTTTCACGGACCAGGGGCTTCTTTATCTGAGTCATGTAAATCCACCGTTCCCTGTTGTTTTTCCAGACCTCCCCAAAGTGGAATGGGGAACCATACCGGATGGGATCTCCTTTGAGCGCACTCTCCCGAATGGAGTGGCGTTCGGTGGAAGTGTCACACAGGGAGGGGCTAACAAGGTTTCGCTTGAACTCTTTATTCGAAATGAAAGCCAGGAGGCGCTGACCAGAATCCGACTCCAGACTTGCGCCTACCTCAGGGCCATCGACGAATTCAATCATCCGACAATGGCCAACAA
>JAJDBZ010000074.1 GCA_029261095.1 Candidatus Omnitrophota bacterium
GACGGCGGAGGTAGACAAAGACGCTTCGACGGAATTGCTGGCCGAGGTAATCGATCAAACCATGCCGTGTGAAGGAATCGTGAAAGACCAGAAGCGTTCCGGTCTTCTCGGGGTTTTCTTTCAGAAGCATCCCATGCCAGAGCCAGTCCGCTCCTTCGGGTTTGTCCATGAATCGTGTCCGAACGAACGGGGTCTTGGGTCGAAGAATTTGCGATTCGACGGCGAACGCTTCACCGAACCCGATCATCTCACCGAGGTCTCCTTCATGGATTTCGGTGTCCGTTTCGAAATCATCGAGAGACCCGCATTCGATATCGATCCCGGTCGCGGAAGAGATCTCTTTGCAGATCTCCTGGTAGGCGATAAAGGCTCCAAGATCGGCCCAATGGGAATCGTTGGGGTGATAAATCAAACCCAGGTCCTTCGCTTCTCTCAGAGATTCACGCAGATCCAAGAGTTGAATCGACGAATTCTCATCGAGGTAATCCTTAAGACGATCCATCCGGGATCGTCCCTGGCGCTTGCGATATCGGTCCGGGAGGAATTCGGGGTAGATGGAAGATTTGTTCGGGGCGACGACAAAAAGATAAGTCATGTCGCGTTCTTGGAACCACTTGGTCCAGGTCTCGAGTTTGGCCTGGCGACGGTCGAAATGGTCATGGGGGGTTTCCCTTCTTCCCATGAAATCTTCGATCACAGGACCGGAATAATAGAGCCAGTCCTCCTTCCCAATCAGAACCTTCTCGGTGGAGAGTCCGAGCAATCGGGAGGTGATGAGACGGTAACCGCGGACTAGACTGGAGCGAAATCCGAATCGGTCATTGAAATAGGTCTCGAACTCATCGGGAAATTCCGCCAGTGAGGAGGTGGCCAATGAAGGTGGATTGGCAAGGTCTCGCTTTTCGCCGAGATCGATCTCCGGGGCCCAGTTGAGAACATCGTCCGAAAGGGGAATCCAAAGAAGGAGGACGAATAGGATGGCGATCACCCAATCGGTCGTTGTCTGAATTCCAGTTTTGCGAAGGGGTTCGGAACTCATGTCAGAACCTGAAATAGATAAACGGATTGTGGGTCCCGGAGGAGAGCCACATCGCGCTCAGAATGAGAAGAGTGAAGAGTCCGACAACGCGGACAAAGGATAACCCGAGTTCGGCGGGCACCCGAGAGAAGCCACGCAAACCATCGACCCAGGCTCGGGATTTGGAACTCAGGTAGGGGAGTATGGGCGCGGAAAAGATAATCCCCACCAAGATGGCGAGTGCGATATCGGGGGTCAGGTACATGTCGAGTCCGTATTCGATACCCCTTCCCTGCCCCAAGCCGATCATCGCTTGGTAGAAATCCATGGCCTGTCCAAATTTTCCTGCGCAGCGGAAGAGGACCCAGCCTCCCATGACGACCAGAATGGAATAGAGGTGCCGTATGACTCTCGGTTGCTTGGCGAGAATGCCTCCCAATCCGACACGTTCGATCACCAAAAAGAACCCGTGGTAAAGCCCCCAGGCGATGAAGGTGAAACTGGCCCCATGCCAAAAACCGCAAAGAAAGAAGACAGTGATCAGGTTGAAATAGGTTCTCGAATCGGAGACTCGACTCCCGCCAAGAGGGATATACAAGTAGTCGCGAAACCATGTCGAGAGAGAAATGTGCCAACGTCGCCAAAACTCCTGGATCGATTGGGAGATGTAGGGATAGTTAAAGTTTTCCAGAAAGTCGAACCCAAGCATCCGACCGAGTCCGATGGCCATGTCCGAGTAACCGGAGAAATCGAAATAGATCTGAAGGGTGTAACAGACCACCCCGAACCAGGCGAGGGAGAAATTGAGTTCTTCTGTGGGGAGAGCAAAGACATGGTCCGCCCCGACGGCCACGGTGTTGGCGATCAGAACCTTTTTGGCTAGACCGATCACGAAGCGATTCACCCCCGAAGCGAATCGTTCGCTGGTGACCTTCCTCGAGACCAGCTGGCGCGCGACATCCCGGTAACGGACAATCGGTCCCGCCACCAGCTGCGGGAACATCGTGACATAACAGGCGAAATCGATGAGGTTCCTTGTGGCGCGGACTTTTCCCCGGTAGACATCGATGGTGTAGCTCATCGATTGGAAGGTGTAAAAGCTGATCCCGAGGGGAAGGGTGACCCAGACTGCATCCTCCCATTGAAGAGCGGGGAGACCGAGGGTACCCATCCCCCGGTTGTAGTTGTAAACCCCGAAATTGAAGTACTTGAAGAACCCGAGGAAAGCAAGATTCGAACCGATCGAGAGGATTAGACCGGTGCGTTGAAGACGAGAACGCCTCTCTTCGGGATCGAGGAGTTGGATGCCCTGTTTGCCGAAACCTCCGGATATGAGGAGTCCGCAAAAGTAATCGATGAGGGTCGAAGCGATGATGATCCAAACGAGAAAGTTCTCCCCCCAGAAATAGAAGAAGAGGCTAGCCATTAACAGGAACAGGTTGCTGGCTCTTCTCCAAAAATTGGAGTTCCAGCCCAGGGTGACCGGTAAAAAAAGGAGGTGGTAGAGGGCCAGGACAATGGGGAGGAACAGAAAGAGAAAGACGATTGAGCTGAAAACCATTATTTGGGATTAAGATTTGACTGGTTTGAGGATTCGGTGTCAATCGGCGTGGAGGCGAAAGACAATCTTGTCTAAAACATCGAGGCTTGATTCGGATTTGCGGAAGCCGATTCATCCCGCAACGAGTTGAAACTCGTCGCTACGCACACGAAACCCTCCCATTCGGTCGGGTTGAGGAAGGGTGGAGTTTTCGAGTTTTTCCCTGGACTGCGTTCTACGGTGGCGCTACCCTTTCGTCCATGAAACCGACATCTAACCTTTCAAATTGCTTGGTCATCAGTCTGCTACTCGGGATGGTCTTGTCCATCGGGATTTGCCCGAACCCCAGTGGGTCGGAGACCGTAAACCGGCCCAACATTCTCTTCATCTTCACCGACGATCACGCGACCGCCGCGATTGGGGCGTATGGTTCGAAAATCAACGAGACCCCAAACATGGACCGGATCGCCAATGAGGGGATGATTTTTCGAAATAGTTTTTGCACCAACTCGATTTGCGCACCGAGTCGGGCGGTCATCCTGACCGGCAAGCACAGCCACATTAACGGGAAGATCGACAACAAAAACACTTTCGATGGGTCGCAACAGACTTTTCCAAAACTGCTCCAGAAGGCGGGATACCAAACGGCAATGATCGGCAAGTGGCATCTGCGTTCGGACCCGAGCGGTTTCGATTACTGGGATGTGCTGCGAGGTCAGGGGCATTATTACAACCCGGAGTTTTACTCGGCTGAAGGATTGAGGACAATCGAGGGGTACGCCACCGATGTCACCACCGACCTGGCCCTGGGTTGGCTGAAGGTCGAGCGCGATCCCGACAAACCTTTCATGCTGATGTGCCAACATAAAGCGCCTCACCGGAATTGGATGCCCGGCCCGGATCACCTGACACTCTACGACGATATCGAGATTCCCGAACCGGATACTCTCTTCGACGAATACTCCAACCGGAACAGCGGCGCGAAAGATCAGGAGATGACGATCGCGAACCACATGTACCCGGCTTACGATCTAAAAATCTCTCCCACCGGAGAGTTGGAGGAGCGCGAACAAAACCTTTGGGAGAACACCTACGGCCGGATGACTGAAGAGCAGAAAAAGGTCTGGGACGCGGCCTACGAGCCAAAGAACGAAGCGTTTCGTGCGGCCAACCTCGAAGGGAAAGATTTGGTTCGTTGGAGGTACCAGCGTTACATCAAGGATTACCTCCGGTGCATCGCCTCAGTCGATGACAACATCGGTAGACTGCTTGATTACTTGGATGAGACCGGACTCGCTGAGAACACGCTGGTTATTTATAGCTCTGATCAAGGCTTTTATCTGGGTGAGCATGGGTGGTACGACAAACGTTGGATGTATGAAGAATCGTTGGAGATGCCCCTGCTCATGCGCTGGCCGGAAGTGATCAAACCAGGCTCGGAGGATGCGCATCTGGTCCAAAACCTCGACTACGCCGAAACCTTCCTCGAGATCGCCGGGGTCGAGATTCCGAAAGACATGCAGGGCGAAAGCATCCTCCCGCTCATGAAGGGTGAAGACCCCGAGGATTGGCGCGAGTCCATCTACTACCACTACTACGAAAACCCAGGCGCCCACAATGTTCCGAGACATTACGGGGTACGGACCGATCGGTACAAGTTGATCCACTACTACCAGTTGGACGAATGGGAACTGATCGATCTGGAGAAAGACCCCAAGGAGATGCGGAGCTTCTATGGCGCGGATGGGTATGCGGAAGTCCAGGAAGAGTTGGAGAAAGAACTGAAGCGCCTGAGAAAACTTTATCGGGTGCCGGAGGGTTCTTGAGGGGTTCACGCGTTCGAATCACGAATGACTCGAAATTGGCCGAAAAACACGAAGGCGCCTTGATCAAGGTTCTTTGTCCTTCGTGCCCTTCGGCAACCTTCGCGAATTTGGTGGTTCAAAAAAACCGAATGAACCAAGTCTGCGGGCGAATCTACTTCCAAGCGCCGGCCCAGTGGTAACCCACAGGTTTCCCATGGGGGCCCTGCATAACGAAATCGCCGGTTTGAGTATCCACTATAATGACCGGACCCTCTCGTTCGAGGCCCTGATACCTTCCATTTTGTCCGGATCCAGCCGCAGCGATCATTGAACCAACCGCGAGGATTCCTAAAGCTCCGACAAGCAATCCCTTCTTGAACGAATTCATCAAACGTTTCTCCTTTCAGATCGATCTTGATAAAAAGGCAGGCAGAATCAATGGTTCTGAGGGGATGATGGAGCAACCTTTGTAAAAGATCAAGGAAAGAAGCAAGAAATTCGACTATTTTTCGATCATCGCCACCGCTTCATCCGTGTCGACCACCTGCGCATAAAACATCCCAAGCGCGGTCATGATCACCCCATGCGCATCCCCCGCGGGGATGGTTTTGTCCTGGTAGGGGATGTTGCGGGTGGTGCAAGCGTCCTGGGCGACAACGCATTGAAATCCCTGGTCGGCGGCGGCGCGCACAGTCGCATCGACGCAGACATCGCTCATCGCACCGCAGACAATGACTTTGTCGATCCCTTTTTCCTTCAGGACATTAAGCAGGTCGGATTCTCGAAAACTGTTGGGGTAGTTCTTGGTGATGACAGTCTCTCCCTCGGCGGGGGAAACGGAATCATGGATTTCGATCCAATTTGACCCCTGCTTGAAGATGGGGGATTCCGGATCGGGTTGAATGTGACGGACATGGATCACCGGGATGTCGGCTTCGCGGCCGGTATCGATTAACTTTCGAGCTTGAGCGGCAATCTCCTTGATATTCACGAGCTCGAGATTACCGCCTGGGAAGTATTCCTTTTGAAGGTCGATGACGAGGATTGCGGTAGACATCTGGGTGATTCGACTCCGTTCGCTAGCAGT
>JAJDBZ010000075.1 GCA_029261095.1 Candidatus Omnitrophota bacterium
CGGTACGGGTTTTTCGGTTTCTTCGTAAGAGATCATCCAATCGCCGGGTTCTTCGGACCCTTCTTCCCAGGCCTTCCCTTCGATGATCCATTTCGAATCTCCCGCTTTTCGAATCTGAATTTTCAGCCAAGTCCAACTTCCCGAGGTCCACTTGTAGGGGACTTTTGCCAGTGAGTCTTCATCACGTTTCAGGATTTCGATCGCCCGCTTGTTGGGATCGAGTCGGAGTTTATATCCACTGACGCCATTGACTCCGACAGCGAACGAGGGGAAACGCCGTTTGGTCTTCTCGCTCCGGATTCGGGCGCTCACCTGGAACCCCTCGGTCTCGTTGGTTCCAAAGAGAAGCGCGTAGGACCCGAGGGGAATCGCGGGGAGTTCGAGAAGTTTGTTGCCCTCCTCTTCCTGCACAACGAAATCCCCTTCGAGAACGAGGAAATCCATCGGGTAGTCATCGACTTCCTCTTTCTCGAAATCCTGCTCATAGACGATTTCGGAATGACCCGCGATGGGTATAAGGAAGAGGAGTGATAGGAGTAGGGATATGTTGAGTTTCATCGGTTAAGCCTCTCTGGAGGATATGATCTTCATTCTATGGGATTATTCGAATCAATGAAGCGGGGTCGATTACAGACGGAATTTAAACCTCAAGATGAAGTCGCCTGTTCCAATGTATCGTACACCTTCATCAGCACCGATTCTGTCTCCTCCCACCCGAGACAAGCATCTGTTACCGAGACTCCGTACTTGAGAGTGGTAAGGTCTTTGGGAAGAGGTTGATTCCCTTCCATGATATTACTTTCGAGCATGAACCCGATCAGGTTCGCGTTTCCATCGACCCTCTGTTGAATAACCGATTGGCAGACATCGGGCTGGTTACGGTGGTCCTTATTCGAGTTCGCGTGACTGCAATCGACCATGACGCTGTTGCTAAGGTTGGCTTTTTCAAGAAGACTTGAAGCCCCTTGGACACTCCCAGATTCGTAATTCGGGCCGGACCTTCCACCCCTTAAGATAATGTGTCCGAATGGATTGCCAAGTGTATTGATGATGCAGGTTTGCCCATTGTAATCGATGCCGAGAAAGCTGTGTGGATGGCGCGCAGCCTGCATTGCCTGGATGGCAATATCCAGGTTTCCATCGGTGGCGTTCTTGTAACCAACCGGCATGGATAGACCGCTGGCCATCTGACGGTGAGTTTGAGATTCGGTGGTACGAGCCCCGATCGAAGACCACGCCACCAGATCGGCGATGTATTGGGGAGTGATGGGATCGAGCATCTCGGTGGCTGTGGGGACACCCAGCTCGTTGATCTTCAGGAGAATTCTCCGCGCCGTCTGGAGTCCAGTCGCGATGTCGAGACTCCCATCCATCTGTGGATCGTTAATCAATCCCTTCCATCCCATGATGGTCCTAGGTTTCTCGAAATACACTCGCATCACAATGTAAACGCGATCGCGAATCTTATCATGAACGGATTTCAGCCTTTGCGCGTATTCGTAGGCAATCTCCTCATCATGAATCGAACAGGGTCCGACGATGGCGAGCATTCTTTGGTCTTCACCGGACAGGATATTCTGAACGATTTCACGAGCTTCGATGACAGTCCGATTTGCGGTCTCGCTCATGGGAAACTGGGCTGACAGTTCCTTAGGCGGGATCAGGGGTTCGAGGCTTCGAACATGAACATCTTGGGTCTGTTTCATGGTGGTCGAAATCATCCTTATACAAGAAAGCCGGACATCGTCCGGCTAATAGTTTGAGTCGTCAATCATTCTTCACAAATGAGGCCATAGTGTGAGTCAGGACGCAACCACTGTCCAGAGGGAAAACCTCTGGACAATGTGACCCTCACATGGGTCGGAACTACTCCTTCAAGGTCCAGAAGGTTGCCTTCTGGATTTTTTCATCTGGAGGGCGGGCAAAGAAATAACTCGCGAAGTACGCCACAACAAATGCCGCGACATTCGCCAAGACACCGATCATGAACTTGTGAGTGGGGCTTCGCCAGTCTTCCGGGATAATCAACCAGGAGGGGAGCGCTTCGCCCTGAGCACTCAAGGCAAGGTAAATGGTGACTAGAACTGTGGCGACAAGGCCGAGGACCATCCCCTTATTATTGGCTCGGGTCGAAAAGAACCCGATCAGGAACAACCCCGCTAACCCTCCAAATGTTAGAGACGTGATAAAAAAGCTGATCGGAAGGAATGCGTCATTCAGGAAACTGGAGACCGCAAGCGCAGTAACGATCATCAGAATACCGCCGACAACCGTCATCAGTTTTCCGATTGTCAGATAGTGGCGGTCATCGCGCTCTGGAGAAAGGTACCGTTTGTAAATATCGACGGTCAGAACAGTGGCTCCCGCATTCATACTCGAACTGAGAGTGGACATCGCCGCCGCCATAACTGCCGCGATGACCAAACCGCTCAATCCCACCGGCATCTGAGTCATGATGAAATGAGGGAAGACTTTGTCGGGATTTACACCATCAATGGCCGAATCCGGCATCGCTTGATAAAAAGCGTAGAGGCAGGTACCGATGAACATGAACAAGAACCAAACAGGTATACACATGATACCGTTGAACATGACCGCTTTCTTTGCGGCCTTATCGCTTCTAACGGCACAATACCGCTGCACCTTGATTTGGTCACTCACATGTTCTTGTACATTCTGGATCAGACCATAAACAATCAGTACCCAGATGGTTTGTTCGGTAAACCAGGTGAAATCTGTGTTTGCGGTGATATTGAACTTGTTGTCCTGAATCGCGGTCTCGAAAACAAAAGCAGGCCCGACACCTTGGGTAAGAAAGATAATCAGGACACAAGCGATACCCCCACCGAGGAGCACGAAAGTCTGGATTACATCGGTCCAGATGACCGCCTCTAGTCCACCGACGAAACAGTAAATGGTGGTGCAAATTCCAACCACCCAAATCACCCAGACAGGGGACCAACCGGTCATGATTTCTATCGGAATGGAGAGAAGATAGAGAACGCTGCCAAGTCTCCAAACCTGTTGTATCAAATAGAGAACAACAGCATACATCCTGACCCCGGGACTGAACCGTCCCTCGAGATATTCATAAGCGCTGGTATACTTGCTTGCACGATAGAATGGGGCAAAGACAAAGGCGCCGAGTATCGCGGCAAAGGGGAGCATCAATCCCGGTATGATGAGGCTCCAATTGCTGTCGAAAGCATTGCCAGGATATGCGAGAAAACTGATTGAGCTGATTGCGGTCGCGAGAAGAGACATCCCCGCCGCCCAAAAAGGGACTTTCCCTCCCCCTTTAAAGTAATCATCGGTGGATTTGTTCCGCTTCATGAACCAGAACCCAATCCCCATGGTGAAAATGAAGTAGACAACAATAGTGATGAGATCGCCGGTGCGTAGCATGATGGCCCAATAAACTCCTCAACTCAAAATTCTTCGAAATCTTCCGGAAGAAAAAAGAACCGCATTTCCGGGGATCTTATAAAGAAATCGAGAGAATACTAGAACACACTCCCATTAAATGGGAATCGGGGGATGCTTTTCTTCCGAGAATATTAGAATTATCCTCCGGTCTCGGAGTTGGAAACGAATTGTTCCACATCTCGCGTTTGCCCAACCGGAATCTTCGAGGGAAGGAAACCATGAAATCCAGAGCAATCCTTGTAACCGCCGCCCTGCTATTACTAGGAGGCTGTGCGGAAGATCCTGACAAACATTTTGAAACCGGTCTGGAAAACTATAACCGGAAAGATTTTACAGTCGCGAAGAACTACCTGCGAAAAACGCTCGCACTCAAACCCGACCATGTCCCGGCTTATCTTCTCTTGGCGAGGATTGGAATCGAGGGGGGGGACGAACAGGCAGCAGAACTGAACTATAGGAACGCCTACAATATCGCGCAGCAACGCGACTACAAACTCGAGGTTGAGGATGTTCGCGCAAGAGACAACCAAATCGGGTTGTATTGGCAGGAGGCAGCCTACTACCTCGCGGACCTAGAGTTCCAATCGCAGAATTACAATCGAGCCATCGTCCTTTACGATGAAATCCTTGCCAACGAGAACTCCGGGTACTGGCTGAAACGGGCATTCGAAGCCAAAGGAGTGACTCAAGATTTTTTCGATTACAGAAAACGGCTCGATTCATTGAGACAACAGAAATACGCCAACCAAAACGACCCCAGGGTGAATGCGGAAATATCGCTGCTCATGATGGAGATGGCTACAGGTCTGACACGAGTGGGGAAACTCAAGTCGGTGGCGGATCAAGTGGCTATTTCAAAAGACTTTAGAAAGCAGGCTGAAATAGGCCTCCAAGAAATCTATTCGGCCAGTCCGGGTTTGAAACTCCCACAAACCGAGGCGATGATTGCTTATACGGATTCCCAGGAACATTTGATGCGCGCCCGGTTCGATGAGGCCTTGGCGGCGGCAAGGACAGCAAGTGAAAAGGATCCTCAGAATGGTCGATATCAATTCGCGGTGGCAAACATACTGCAGGTCATCGATAGCCAATCTGACAACCCATCCAACCTCGATCAAATCATTGCCCATGCCAAACGCGCGGTCGACTTGGAACCGGAGGTCTGGCGATACCTGATCTTTTATGCGGGGCGACTTCGGGAGATTGGTCAACTGGAAGACTCCTACACCTATCTCCTGCGTGCTAGAAAATATTGCAATGAAGAACAAGTGATGCGTGAGATTGATGAGACTTTGAGTGCGATCGAAAAAGCATTGGACGCCGAAATGGAGGAAGACACCCCCTAGAAATTGAACCAATCGAGGGTGGCTAAGGAACCTTTGTCATTCCCGGAATATGGGATTAGGGCTCCCTCTCTTCTTTAATCTGTAATTGGTTGTCTTTGCGTATCTGAAGCACCAACTCATTCAGGCGGCGAATCTCATCCTTGACCGCACGAATCTCGATGTGGGAGGCATTTTTTTCCGCAGATTCCAAGGCATCTTCGAAATACTGCTTCGCTGATTGGTAATCGGAAAACTGATCCCGATAAATCTGGCCCAAACGGAGATATCCGATGGGAATACTGCTCCCTCTTTCCTCGATGAGATCATTGTATTTCTCATACTGCCAGACCGCCTCACGGTAGTTCCCCAAAGATTCCAGAACATCTCCATATTTGAGATACAATCCCGGCAGATCAAGGGTCACCGTCTCCGGGTTTGAGAATCGACTCGACGCGCGAATGTCTCGGAGGAATGCATCGGCGGCGTCTGGTTCATTCCCCAATCTTTGAGCGATCTGGCCCCGGATGAAACCGACGCCGGGAAGGAAATCAGCGACACCTTCGAGTGGAGTTATCGCTCGAATGGCATCTTGAATACGATTCTGATCCAGGGCGATTTGAGCTTGGAGGAGTGAAATCAGAGGGTCGTCACTGATCGGCGCCGCCTTACGCAGGGTGATGATGGCATCGGAAGGACGATTCTGAGTACGCCATTGGAATTGACCCAAGAGGAGTGCGATCTCGGTGTTCGCGGGATCGAGCAGGCTTGCGAGTTTAGCACGGTCATAAGCTTGGTTGATCTCCGACTTCTTTGTTTTAGGCCCGGACCAAGCGGCTTGAGCCAAGTGGGAGGCCACACCGAGGTGCACCGCATGATAAAGGAGCAGAACAGAGAGGATACCGGTCAGAAGGCCTGGAACACTCCCCCATCCGCTGAAACGCTCCTTTGAGGCTGATCCCGTGGAAGCCACAGATAAGCCTAAGAGAGCCGCCGAGAGCACGAGGTGAGGTGGCAAGTGAAACGGGAATTCGAACAACGAATAACCCAGGCCAGCCGAAACGCCGGCGATCCAACCTGCCCTTCGCTTCGCCAATCCAGGAGGGTCTTTTCCCATTTTCCTAAAGGCGACGAAGAATGCGATGACGACGAACGCAGCCATTGAGCCATAACCGACGATCCCCCATTCGACCAAGACTTCGAGCGGATCGTTATGAAGGTGAACCGGTTTGAACGATTTTAGATTTTGGACTCGCGATCTGAACGCTTCTCCTCGATCGGATTCGAGGATCTCACCAACCGTTTCGAGAAATTGGAGACGAAAACTCCCTGGACCGATCCCAACGTATGGAGATTCCTTCAACATTTCGAGACCCGTATAAGCGAGGAAAACGCGCTTGGAAATACTCTCGCCGCGTAGTGTCAGAGCGGAAGTCCAATCTTTTCGATACCCTTTTTCTATGACAATCGCACTGAAGAAAAACAGACCAATCAAGACAAGGGGAGCCACCTTCCATGCCAGGGGACCTGATCTCTTTTCATGGCGCGAAAACCGCAAATTCTTTTTCAGCATGAGATTGGCAATCCCATAAATCAGTCCACCAAAAGCCAGCCCGAGAAGGGCCCCCTTAGAGAGACAGACGAGCAGAACGATCAAGATGGCTAGGGGAAGGTGCATACCCGCGATTGGAGAGGCCCCCATGCTCTTGTGAGAGCGGACGGGCAATACAACGAAAAAGAGGATGGCCAAATATCCAGCCAGGAAGTTGGTGTTGCCAAGGCTCCCGAAGTAGGAGGTTTTTAGTTCGCCCTGATCGGTCTCGATGGTCGCCTGCCAAAGGAAGGGATGCCACTCTTTTCCCAATATATCTCCAGTAATTTCGACAAAGACTCCGAGTACTTCCACCAGACCAAACAGCACCAGGAAAAAGGTGACCCTACGCGCCTGTTTTTGTTTGAGAGTCTGTCCCGCACCAATCAGGAAAAAGATGAACGTGGCCAATCCGAAGAGACAAATTCTTAGAATGTAATGAAATTCCAGATTGGGACCGGCGCCATAGGCCGCTGAGGGGCCGTCCAACCAAGCGGAAGACATCCTCCAAACACCGAGGCTCCCGAGGGGAACGAGGGGAATCAACCAGACAAGTGATCTTCGAGCGTCCGAATTGATGAGAAAACGCACTGCCAGAAGGATTCCGAGGAGACCCCCTGCCTGCAAGATGAAAAACTCTTTTGGATCCCGGAAGGGTTTTAAAGTCCCTGTATCGACAATAAAGAGGGTCGAACCGATCCCGAGCAGGAGAAAGAGAATGGAGAGACGGGCAACGAACCGGTCGAGGTTATCAAGCATGGAAATCAGAGGTCCTTATCTTGCCCAGTAGGAGTTCCATTTTCTGTTTGTCAGGATTCTCCCGGACTTTGTCAACAGGTAGAGCCAGCGGTGTTCAGAAAGATAGACATGATCGACGATCTCGGGATCGCGCCTGGGGAGACTTCGGGGAAAAAGGTATGAATTCCTGTACTGAAGATCTCCTGGTTCCGTGGGGTAGGGTGAGGGATAGAAACCACCATATCGGTCGACAATTTCGATACGACCGCCGTCGATTCCAAGCGATTGAGCCACTGGGAAGTCGGGAAAGTAGTGCACGCCTCGAACGGGACCCTCCACTGTTTGGGATTCGGTGGAGGATGACCAGACTTCTCCATAACAATTGAGGAAATAGATTGTCCCGTTTCCGGAGAGGGCGATATCTTGAGCAGTGGGATATTTCCCATCGGGAGTCTTTGCGAAGGGGATAAAACGTTCATCACGCATCCACGAGCGACTGACCGGATCGGATCTATAAAGAACTCCAAATTGGTCGACCACCCAAAGGGTTCCATCCAAAGGGTCTTTTGCTATTCGGATCAGGAAAGCGGCTTCTTGACTAAAATGCGTGGGCATGATTTCGATTTCCTCTTCATCACTGACCGAAACCACTCTCCCTCCTGATTCCAATAGAATCGGCTCACCCCGGTCGCTGAGGCACATGTGCACAAAAGGGCCTACATCGGCCTCGATTGTTCTGCGTATGATTTCCGGACCCATTCGATAGAGGGTTCCGGATTGAGTCAACAGGTGGACATCGAGTGAGGATGGATCAATTTCGATGGCGACAAACATCTCGCTGTCCGCTTCCCTTCCCTCTCCCCACGGTTTTCCACCGATCGCTAAGATCCGATGGCGAACCGGAAAACCATCGATGGCTCCCGCATCGTCCCTATCGAGTTCCTTCGCCCATGAAACCCAAACGGCATCGTCTTCTTGAAAAGTGGGAGAGGATAGCGCCGAGGCGAGCACGCGGTTCATCTGGCCAGGAACTTGAAGGGATCTCGTCTTATTGAGAAGACTTTCCCACGCTTCGACATCGGAGGAGGACGCCTCAGTCAGATGGTTCAGTTCTCGCTCGATCTCTCTCGATCGGTAAACCAGTGTCGCCC
>JAJDBZ010000076.1 GCA_029261095.1 Candidatus Omnitrophota bacterium
CGTTGTGGACGATATCTTTCTGCGCCTTCCGTTCGTCGGAATCGCCCGAGGAATCGCCCGCCATGTTGACCGCATCTCCCATGATGACCTCATGATTCTTGAAAGTGAAACTACCAGTCTGAGTGATCGGGTCGGCCGGGATCTCGCCGGTTGCTTTCATGTCGTTCACCACCTGGGACCGGACAGGGGACTCCTGCACGGATCGCAGTGTGTGATAGGTGTTCACATCGATTTGTGGGTTGACAGTCAGCTGATAGGTGTAGACACCATCCGGCCGACGGTTTCCGAAACCGTCATTAAAATCGAAATAAGGGAGCGTGTCGGGTCCAAAAGTCTCCCGGTAATTCAAGTCGTTAGGACCTGAAACACTCAGAGTCAAGGAACTCTCACCGTGTGGGTGCCACTCAACCCCATATTCATTGGTGTAGGGTTTGGCGACCGAAAATGATTTGGCTGTCTGAACCGTAGGCTCACTCGGTTTAGGAACTTTTGCCCCTTGTGGAATCTTCTCGTCTTGGGGTGTCTTGGAGCTGATTGGGATTTTTTGACCTAGAGAATGATTAGGCAGCAAGAATGCTGCCGCCAAAAGCATCACAAATGTTAGTCTAGCTGAATTCATGGATTCTTCCTCCGGTATTTTTCCCCCACGGGGACTTGTTCCCTATTGGAACGAAATCACAAATTAAGATGCAATTGTCTTGCTCATTTCTCTCTAGTTGATTTCGCCCGTACTTATACTAGGCTTCGCTTTTCGAATTGTCAATTCCCTGTTTCGCTGCATTTTTGGTATTACGGGTTTCTAGGACCAGTCTCATCATCGCGAGTGCACTTATTTTTGGGATGTTGCCGTTTCTATTTAGTGGTTCAGTCCACGATTTGGTCGAGATAGCTGATTTTATAGTCACTGACTGTTGGAAATGGTCAATTGACCGGAAGAGTTCTGAAAACTATTCAATCCACATCTAGGCTAAGAGAACCTTACGCCGATTTAGGGCGACAATGCTAACCATTGACCTGGGCGCAACCGTACTTAAAAACACCTCTTGCCCCCATTACCCTATTTCATTCATGACAGGCGTTGTAAGTGCCCAATCCAATTGCAGGGTAGGTCCCCGTACGACTTGATGTGTAGATCGTCAGGTGTTCTTTAGCTGTTCACCATGGGTTCAGTTTCTTTCGGGAGAGGAAACATGTATATTCGAGAATGTCCCTCTGTGGGATGATCCTGAAGAAGCAACAAATGAACCGCCATCCACTGATCGGTCCACCTTGTTTTTCACTTTTTCGTGTGGGACTATCTGGTCGTCTAATTCCTCAGGACAATTCGGTCGCCCAAAGATCTCACTCGGTGAGAGGGAACACAATGACTGACAGAATGACGATCTGACGTACTATCGATCACCCAAGGTAAACACTATGGTGGACAACGAATATTTTCTGGTATTCCCTTTCTTGAAGTCATCGTCAAAAGAATTATCAATAAATCACCTAACTGAAAACGCGATAATTGAGAGAATTGTTTCGGATTTTATTACCTCTCAAGGTGGGTCAAGCAACATTGCCAACGGTAATTCTGATTTATCAAGGGGAGGTGATGCGATTCAATTAGCCCAAAACATATGCCAATTGAGAGCAGATGTTCGGGAGAACGGTTCGCTCATTGATGTATGCAATAAGCGGGGTATGTCTAACATCTCAAAAACCAGCGACCTTGAGTCCAGAATCATTTCGATTGTGGACCTTTTCTTGACTACATGCTACACGATGGAAAGCGTATTATGTCGTGATGCATTGCTTAGGATGATGGACGAGTTTCTCCTTCCCGACAAGATTGATCGCATGGACTCCGGCGTGTGGGACGAGGAAGAGATTAGGACTGAGATCAACCACTTTTTCATTTTTTTTATTTGCGAGAATTTGATGCACATGACCGCTAAAGAGAATCCCCACTTGACGGATCCAACGACCTCGATCCTTCGCGAAAACCTCATTCCTTTTGTGAAATCGGATCTAAGCATCTATGAAGAGCGAATGGCTGAACACCCTTGGCCTTCTAGGGTGAGTGAGATTTCATTCAACAAGATCTTCGAGGACATACTTAAAACTTTTGAGATAGGACATCAAAGCCGTTCAAATAATTCATCCACTTAGAATTTGCCATTGGGACGGAATCAGCAATGAAAGAATTCCACACAAACCATCGGGGACTACCAATCTCCGAGGTATCTTTCTTGCCCTCCTATGTCACAATCCACTAGAGTTCAACTAATCAAATGCGATCAATCCAAACGCTCCGTAAAGTAGTAGGAAGCCTATCTCATAAAATTCCTCCGGTGAGGATTGCAATCGAGAGAATTGCGTTGGATGAGAAGTTTCTCCGTGAGATCCTTTCTGACAAGATATTTGCAAAGCGCGTTAGTGCATCTGATGAGTTGAATTCATTATTGGCTCGTACCTTAGTCGAAACCGACCTTCTCTCTGTTCTATTCGGGAGGTCCAGTTTCGTTGACGCTGTTGCTGAAACGGAGAGTGTGGTCTCACGGGTATGTTTGAATCCGCGAGTTTGGGAAACCTGGATCAAGAATGGAAAACTGACAGCAAGTCTAACTCACGATAGCAAGACGCGGAAAGAACTTGCATCCAACCAGGATTTTATTTGCAAGTTTCTCAAGGATACCAACCTTCCCGAATCTATTCTATCAAATGTGGAATTCTTAACCCAGATCACTACAAGCAAAGTTTCGCGGAGACTGATATTTTCAACTCCAGGTCTTTACAGAGCTCTCTTGCATGATCCAGCAATGATCGAACGACTGTGCTTTGAGCCCGACATCAATGACCGTGTCATCTCCCGCTCGATAAATCGAATCCTGGAGAATGGGGAATTACTATCCTCAATCATCTCAAACCCAAAATCCATATCGATGGTCTCCCACGATCCTCAACTTCTCCACGAAATATTTAACAGCAGAGACACCATTGAGAGATTGAGAATCGATCCTCAGATTATTACCGATCTTTTTGAGTCACACCATTTTAAAGATCTTACAGATAAGAACACCGCAATCGTCGAAACGTTTTTCAAGGCCTCACTTGCCACGGAGTTTCTGAGAACGAATCCAGAATACCTGATGAGTATCATGAGAGAATGTCCTGCCCTCATAGATCACACGCTTCATGACTCACAATTCTTGTTAGAAGTGATTTCAACTAAGACCTTTCTTGATCAAGTTGAAAAAAATCCAAGAGTTTTGGAGTTCCTGGTATCGTCCAAGTCGGTAGTGGGGGAGGCAATCGACAGCGAAGAATTCAAAAAGATACTATATTCTTCTTCAAACTTTATCGATTCGTCAGCTAAGAATGTCGCATTCGTGAAATCTCTATCAAGTCGAAGAGACTTCATGGATATCCTCATCGAAGATTCTGAATTCGTCAAGAATCTGCATTCCGATTCCCGATTCGGGAGAATCGATTGGGTCAATGACACTATCGTTTCAAATTTGACTGAAAATTCCGACTCCATAATCAAATTCCTTAAGAACGAAGCAGTTCAAGAGAGAGTGGTCCTTGAGAGTTGGTTTGTCAAAAAAATTCTTCTGGATGGGAAAGTTTTTGAAGAAATTCTTTCCGATCCAAGGCTCTTGGTGAAGCTCCTAAGAAACGGCCGGGTTCAAGAAATGCTCCTTTCAGACAGCGGGTTGTTCGCAACCCTGCTCTCAAAGAATAGGGCTATTGAATGTCTCGCGGCGGACAACAGCCTCCTCCAAAAATTGATAGAAAATGAGAAGTTCCAATCCACCATTAGTGTAAATCCATCATTAGCCAAATCTTTTTTTGGAAAACCGGAGTTTGCCGAGGCTTTACTTCGCGACAAGAGAGTTGCGGCAAATGTTTTTTCGAGCAAGGACTTCCTTCATAATCTTGGATCAAACCCAGAGATTATTTCGAATCTGTTCATCAATAGAAAACTCTTCGATTTGTTGGTTACAAACGAATCGATTATCACGAAAGTTCTCTTGGATGGCAGGGTCTTCGAAAAGATTCTCTCTGACCAACGACTTCTCAATCGAGTTTTAAGTAACGGTCGATCATTGGACTATCTTCTTTCAGATGAAGCACTGTTGACAAGATTAGTCTCCAGTGGTCGCTTTCGAGATGTCCTTTCCTGTAAACCATCAATTCTAAAGAAATTTCTACTTGATCCGAAAGCACTTGAAGTTCTGATCGATGACGACAAGACACTCACAAAGATTCTAACAACGAATAGTGTTCTCAAATGGATCCGCACGCAGGATGGAATTCAGAAGAAACTTTTGGATTCCGTCCCCTTAAGAACAATTCTATTGAAAGACAAGAGGATACTGGAGAAGGTGGCTTCAGATACGAAATTTGTTGATGCATTGATTCGCACGGAACGATTCCGGGATGCTTTTTATAAGAGTGGGAAGAGAATCGAATTTCTCTCAGATGACAATCGGTTTTTGATGAACCCGGGTGTTCGTAGGAGGCTCCAAGCAAGCGAGCATTTCGAAGGCCTGTTGGATAGGTTAATGCCGCTTCTAAGCCAAGAGATAGAGGATCTAGACCAAAGAATATCATCGGCTCGATCAGGAATTAAATCATCAAAAGACATTCGACGTTGTTTGCTCGATGTGGCCTGTGAAAAAAACACGATACTCCTCGCGGGCGGAAAAATGCGATTTCCCGATAGACATTCACTTTGGGTTGTACTGGAAGAGGTACTCCTACGTGAGGAGTATTTTTTCCAGTCGAGTACGTCATCACCGCGCATACTTGACTGTGGTACCCATGCCGGTATGGCATTGTACTATTTTAAGACCTTGTACCCAGATTCGACAATAACAGGGTTTGAACCCTCGGAAAAATTGCGGAAACTTGCGCGGGACAATATGAAGAGAAATAACTTCACAAATGTTGAGATCCTTCCGTTCGCAATTGCTGGCGAAGCAGGTTCAACTTTGTTTAACATTTCCGAGGACGATAGTATGGCAGGCTCACTTACAGATAGAAGGGTGCTATCGGGTGACAATATAAGAGGACACAAAGTCCAGTGCCATCAATTGAGCAGATATCTCCAAGAGCCCGTCCATTTTCTAAAAATGGACATCGAAGGGGTTGAGGAGGCGGTAATCAGCGAATCTCTGGAGTGGTTGAGTAATGTTGAGTGCTTGGTCTGCGAGTATCATTATGATCCCGGCGGAAAGCCTAACCGACTTCACAGAATACTGACTATGTTAGATTCTGTCGGGTTCACCACAATGACCGGTAGGTCAGCAGGGACTCAGCGTTCAACAGAACACAAGACGATGTCCCATGTTGGAAAACCGGCCTCCAGCATAATATGGGCAAAGCAGGAACAGTTTAAAAGTTAGTGCAATGACGGACTCTAAAGTTCAATGGATTAGGAATACATATCTCTCATCACTATTCAGCAGAATGTGCGAATGGGTTAAATTCGTACCAACCTGAACCAAGATAACTGGGAACACCCCATAGTGAGTAGTCCAGCGGTTTCCTCAAGTTTCTTCGGAAGAAAGAGATTGTTCTTTAAGTTACAACTATGATTGATATCCGAACCAAATTCAATTAAGGAATGGAAGTGATTGCTAGGTCAATCGAATATGAGAATTACAATACTCGGACAGAATTCAAAACGCTTCTTCTCAGGCGGTAGGCTCTATGCCTGGTTCCTTGCTGAGGCTGCTGCATTTATGGGGCATGAAGTAACGTACATAACCAACAATCGACCCGCTTTCTATAATGATTTCTCGAACTTTCCTGCCCACAACAAGATCAGAATAATTACCAAACCGCTAATGGACGACCTTTGGGACATGCCAACGATTGAATCAGATATCCTATTAGTCGTTCCCCACGGAACTTGGACCCCCATCTTCTATTTAAAAGCAAGGCAGTTTGCATACGAGAACAAGATTCCACTAATACTTCTTAATTTTGAATCCGGTAATTGGTTCAATGAACTTTCCCACACGAAAAGGGACCTGTCAGATTGGGACGGTTGGAGGTTTTGTGTTCAAGGCGCTTCTGCAGTAGTTTCAATTTCGAAGGAGGGGAAAAAGTACGCAGAAGAGTTTTACCACTCATCAAATCCGGATGCTCTCCATCTTTATTGTTATCCTTGTATCAATGACATCATAGCGGATTCCGTTGTGAGACGAAAAACGATGAAGAGAATTCTTGTGATTACGAGATTCAGTCAATCCGATCATAAAGGAGGGGAAAGGATTCCAGACTTGCTTTGCGATACGATGAAGGGTTACACCGTGTCAATCATTGTGGGCAGTGGTGGAATTCCGGAGAAAATTTTGAAAACCATACGCGAAAGGGCGAAGAGGTTTGGAATCAAGATTGAGATTCTTACCCAGCTTACCGAAAAGGAAAAATTCGAAGAACTGAAGAAGTCCGCCCTTCTATTATTTCCCTCCTTATTTGAGGGTTTTGGAATGCCTCCCGTTGAGGCACAGTATTGTGGTTTACCTTGTATTGCCTTTGATTTGCCAGTCCTCAGGGAGGTGAATGGCGATGGAATCCACTACGTACCGCGCGAAGACGTCGTGGCCTTCCGAAAGAAGATAACTCAAGTGTTGGCGCAGCCTTTCTCAGAATCGACACCCTCAGACCAAGTCAAGGAAATTGCCAAGTTTACAAATCTTGGTACTCGATTCGAAAGAATTCTGTTAGAAACCATTGAGAGAGGGCGAACTCCTGGGGATTGGCAGGTTGCATTGCAGTACCCGGAGAATTATCGCTGGGGTATCAGTGAATGCACCCATGACCATCTAAACAATAGATTACGAGTTCGCGGATATTCACTTGGATTGACCCTTAAACGAGTGGACATCCTCCTCGAGGGTAATTCATTGGTTGGTTCCGCAAAAATAAACCAACATCGCACAGATCTAGCAAAACAGTTTCCTGAGTATGAGAATCCAAACTGTGGATGGGTTTTCGAGTCCCAGGTCCTTGAAAGGATTGATGCCGATTCAAGCATCGTTGTTAGAGCATTCTATGAGGAACCCTACGTCAAAGAGGCGAAATTGCAGGTCAAGTGGCCGACCATAGAGCAAAGGAGTCTTAAGATTGATGGCGAAGCATCTTGGTCAAACCCAACAACGGAATTCGTTGAGAGATTGATCAATGAATACGAATCCCTAGAGATGAAATCACTAACACCCCTACCAAAACTGATTGCTAACGGAGAGAACAAATCGTTACGGACCATTGTTGTGTCTGGGTATTTCAGTGGGTCAGATGCAAAGAGAAAATTGGACTATTTCAATAGATTGGATGGTGTATTGAGGAAAAAAGGGTACCGAATACTGGTTGTCAATTTTACGACCAAACGAGCTGATGCCAAGTGTGATATCCACTACTGCCCAGATTACACAACCAACATATATAATGTCCATCGTTCACCGATGCGCGAACTACACGGGCGTGATTTTCTACGGCTCGAAGATATGCCTCCCGAATTGCTCCGAGCTGCCATAGTGGAAGCTGACACGCGGCAAGTTCCGGTAACGGGGACTGCTTTGAAAACCATATATTTGTGTTCTTATTTGAAGAAAATTTTTGAAAAAGAGGACCCCGCTCTATGGATTGTATGGCATCAATTTAATGGATACTCCTATACTATCGTACCGATGTGTAGAATGTTTGGTGTACCCTACCTCTACGCCGAATACGGCGTCCTACCAGGAACAATCAATTTCGACAGAGAAGGCCAAATGGCCGAGAGTTCAGTCGCCACCGATCATAAGTCCTTTATTAAACTTCCCTTTGATCTCCCAGACTTAGAAACATCGGATAGGTTCCTCGAGCATGTTCGACTGCAGAAGAAAACGAGGAAAGACCAAGGTTCAGCAGTTGATGTTGGGGAAATCGTTGAAGGTGCCAGACGAAAAGGAAGAATGATAGTCTTCTACGCGGGTCAAAACGATTGGGCCTCTGGGATTTTACCCTACCAATGGTTACCAACACCAAAAATTCACTCTCCCTTCTATAGAGACACACTCGACGCTTTAAACCACCTCTCAGTCCTTGCCGAGAAAAATGATTGGCACGTTCTATTCAAACCCCACCCTCAAGTTGAGAAGCGGCATGAGGATTATCAATGTGAGTTCCCTGAGAGGATAAGCTCCGTGATAGGTGCTAACATTTTCGATTGTATGGAAATGACTGATGTAACGGTGACAATTCTCTCACAGGTATCTTATCTTGCTCTCATACATAACAGACCGTGTGTAATGTTGGGGAGAAACCAACTAAGAGGAAAAGGGTGCGTTTATCAACCAGAGAGTTTGGAGAAAGTAGGAGAAACCATAATACTTGCACTCAAGCAGGGGTTCACTAAGGAAATGAGAAAAAAATGGCGACAACATGTTACACAACTCACGATTCATTATGTTTTTTCGATGGATTCCGATGTCGAGGCAATTATTGGGAGAGGACTAGAATCGAGTTCTGATTACATCATCGAGCAATCGATGAGAAGACCCGAGAAGACCGACTTTAGTCCAGCCTACATGGATCCTCCCTTCAAAGAAAAGTTGTTTTCAAGTATGAGAGTCGCGGCGCGTAGGATGCCCCAGCCAATCTATAAGGCAATTTTGTATACATATCAGGGCGTGTTCAAAAAGGGTGGTAGCGGTTCAAAATCATGATTCCTATCGAGTATACAACATGAACCTTTCATCTTATCTCGCAAATCTAAGAGACAGAATTGAACTTCCGGCTCCAAATGATCTGACAAGACAAATCGTTGACGGCCGCAAGCGGATGAAGAAGCGAAGTGTTTGTTATTACCCGTTTTTCGACTCAACGACGGAATTAATCAGCCACTTCTACCGCGCCAATTGGTACCTACCAAGGGTTGAAGGATTGTGTGAGAAAGTCTTCTTTCCTGTTTTGAATCGTGACTCTCAACGTATGGGAGTCCGCCCCTCCTACATGGGGCCCTCCGTTTCAGATTCAGCACATTGTGTCCTAAAGGGAATTGGCGAGGGTTTCTGGGAAGAACTCATTTCATCAAAAGTTGTGCTGTTATGGAAACCGATTTCCAAAGAAGAACGAGACTTCTTCGAAGCAATTGATATCAAGTGTGTCAATGTTGATACCAATGACCCGGAGGCTGCTGAATATGGAGAGTATTGTAGAATACTCTGGAAATATCTGATGTCAGGAAAAGATAGGGCAGACCACCTAAAGGAAAGTGAAAACAGGTTTAAAGAGATTGCTAAGCCTCTAATGTCGGCGTCTGAGCGCGCTTGTGTTTTCGGGACAGGGCCTTCCCTCGAGAAGGCTTTCACGTTTGATTTCACTTCTTGTTTGAATATTGTTTGTAATTCTATTGTTCAAAATGATCCATTGATGAACCACCTTCAACCCAAATTCCTTTGTGCAGGAGATGTCGTGAGTCACTTGGGCGTTTCTGCATACGCCTCACAATTTAGAAAAGACCTTGTCGAGCAGATTTTGGAACGTGATATTCATTTTTTTACTACCGCTCAGTTTGGATTTTTGCTCCTGGTAAATCATCCCGCGTTGCGAGAAAAAACAATCTTGATCGATCAAACCCGTAAAGACCCAACTTTTGACCTTCTAGAGGTCTTTGCAGCGCCACAACTCGATAGTACCCTGAATATTCACATGTTGCCTCTCGCTGCGACATTTGCCGATGAAATCTTTCTATTAGGTTGTGACGGGAAAAGTCAGAATCGGAACAATGAAGATTTTTGGGCACATGCGAAGGGATCACAGTATGATGACTTGGTTGAGAGTGGACACCGTTGCCATCCGACTTTTGACATCAATCGCCAAAAATCGACGTATGATAGGTACTTGAAGTCGGTAGAAATGACTGTGCTGAAAGGTGAGGCAGAACACGGAAAAAAATACTGGGTTTTGAGTCCCTCCAATACTCTACCATTGACCAGCCGATTGATATCTGAACACAGGTTGAAGTATATTCAATCTGGTAAAAGGATCATAACTTAAGGTCATCGCTGGATCTGGTATATCGAAAGTATGCCTACAAGATAGCAAACGAAACGTGAGCACAATTCAAGCTCACAGTATCTTCTGGATCCATCCGCACCAATCAAAGGAAGCTAAACATGCTTCCAATATCGAGGAGTAAGACACGTAATGTCCAGGAAAACGAAGACTATGCTTTTTGGATTATTTACCATCATGGTGGTATCGATGATTTTGGCAATCCTTATCGAATTTGTTGCACTACAAATAAATCGAAGATCAAAAAGCGAAACAAAACCGCTATTGGTGGATATTAGGAGGTTTGGAAAGAATCTCCCTGGAATCCCCCAAGTGGGACGGACTAACAAAATGTCGTTCCTCGATCCGCATCTTGGATACGCACATGACCCCGCTTGGGATGCGGCGATCTCCGGTGAGGAAGATGCTCTCCCTGGTTTTGTCACCTACAAATCACCTGGGGGGATGAAACCCATTCGGATCATTGCCCTAGGTGGCTCGACGACCGATCCACTAAATCAGAAAAATTGGCCTCGATTTCTTTCGGAGATTCTCGGCGAGAATAATATCCCAAACATTGTGTATAATGGCGGGGTATCTGGCTACTCCTCAAACCAAGAGTTCTTAAAGTTGGTTCGGGATGGTCTACCTCTTAATCCAGATATAGTCCTGTCTTTGAGCGGGATCAATGACCTGGGTTTCCTTCATTCCGTACAGGAGCATCCGATGGTACACCCCTATCAGACACGAGTTCTCGAATCTGTATTGGGCAAACCCAATTCTACTCTGTTTCCCAACTTGATGACCTTGATTCAAGACTTACGTAGAAGATCTGTTCCCAAGGATCGACAGGTTCTCGGAATAAATTATGGACCTGAGGTAGGGACGACTCCGGCTGAACAGTGGGCAAAGAATATCCGGATGATGAGGGCAGTCGCGAATACGTTCAGCATAGAATATTCTTGTTTTCTCCAACCCGTTTTAGGCATTGGTGAGTATACGATGTCAGAAAAAGATGATGGCTTGTGGGAATCAGCTAACAAATCAAAGGGTGGGAAGTATTCTGGGATGATTGATTCCTTCTATGATACAGCACGGAAGGTTGCCGAAGAGGAGAAATACATCCATGACTTTACAGATGTGTTCTCAGGGATGACAAATCTTTACACAGATGCGAGACATCCAAATTCGAAAGGATATATAGTCATCGCGGAAAAAATTTTCGAAGAGATTCAAAATAACGACATTACCGGCCAGATCGTTTCTGAAAGGCAAGCCAATGAAATAC
Organism: Candidatus Omnitrophota bacterium; assembly: GCA_029261095.1. Classification (GTDB taxonomy): domain Bacteria; phylum Hinthialibacterota; class Hinthialibacteria; order OLB16; family OLB16; genus JACKFH01. The sequence continues at coordinate 11,324 of JAJDBZ010000076.1, forward strand.
ATTGGAGAAATCAAATAAAGAGGACCACCTTAGAAATTCGTTCCCATGAAGGCTGGCCATACTTGTTAAATGGTTCGTTTGAAGATTGGAATGATGATATTCCCGATAAATGGGAACTTGAGAGCGGTGAAATATTCGCTTCGCCTAACGTAACGGATGGTAGTCGTGCGGTCCAACTGAATCCTGTGGATCGAGAACGCGGCACTAGGTTATTTCAGAGACGGAAGAATAGTGGCTTGAGCGAAGCAAAGGAACTTTGGATGTACCTGGACGCAAGTTTTACTGGTAGAGGACATCTAAGCGTAGACGTGAGTGTGAGGGTCCATGGCAAATGGACCCATATCGGAAAGGATCCCGAGACCAATAATTATTGGATAGGCATGGATGGAATTGGGGAATGGAAAACCTACTCTCAAAGGATCGAGGTTCCATCTGGAGCAGACCTGTCAGAGATTCAAGTTCACATTATGCTGCGGAAGAATGCAAAGGCTCCTTGTATTGTGGACAATTTCTCGATTCTAGGAATTTGAGGAACGGTTTACGCGGCCTGTGAACGAGGGCAGACTGGTCACTTTGCGAGTAACCTCTAGTCTATCAGGATCTATCGATTGGTGTGGCGTAGTGAGGAATGGAGGATTCCGAAATGGATTTCTATACGAAAACTGCTGAAATATTAACATCCCAAGACTTCAGTATGGAAGAATATGAGATTTCTCCCGAGGAGTTTCAAGAATTCGTTTCGAACGCACGATATCCAGAATTTAAGGACTACAACTTAGGGAATCTTTCATCCAAGCATCTCGACCATTTTATTGCGACGAAGTTCCTTGAGATTTCGTCAACGGATGTATACATGGATGTCGCATCGAGCCGATCTCCAGTCCCTGAGATTTATGAAAGAATGTTTGGCATACCTGTGTTCCGCCAGGACCTAACGTATGAGGATGGCCTACACGGGAACCGCATTGGTAGCGACGCCGCGAAAATTCCTTTGGCAGACCATTCCATTTCGAAGATTGGACTCCACAGTTCGTTTGAGCATTTCGAAGGCGATTCTGATATTGGATTTATTAGGGAAGCAGAACGGATTCTAAAGCCGGGGGGCCGCGCTTGTATCGTACCTTTGTTCTTGGCTCCTCAATACACCTTTAAGATTGACCCCAGTCTCTGGTCAGGTGAATCGATAGATTTCGAGAACGATGCAAGAATAGAAAAAAGAGATAATTGGGGGATTCGATTCGCGCGGTTTTACGATATTGATCATTTGGAGAAAAGAATACGACGGAACTTGGGAGACCTTCAATTGAAAATCTGTGTTGGATTGAACCTGAGTGAAATTAACAAGTCCTGCCGAGACCGTTATTTCACCGCAATCCTAGAAAAACCCAAATAGTCTTGGGATACTGATCCGAATAAACGAATTAGCGAACAACGGGATCCCCACAAGGTAATTACATTCCATGGGATGGACCTGTTCGCTGGATTAACGAATGGCAAGGATTATTTTGGCACCGCGCGGGGGTGTAGGTGTCTGGATTTATGTACCCATTGATTAGGAAATCGAACAGGGGCAATTCTGGAACGACATATCGACCTACATCAAGTCATTCTCGTATATCGAAAATACCAGACGCATTGCCTGAAGTGCTTGATCGGAATTCCCATCGGTAATTGGCAAACCCTCAGAAACACATCTGAGAAAGTCGGCGACCTCCATCTCCCAAGAAGGATCGGTGTCAAAAAAGATTACTTCTTCCCGTGGTTTTCCTGCTGGAGAATTTTCATCGAAACTCTTTCGAGAAAAGGTCACAGTCTCATCACCGTAACTTCTTGTGGAAGACAGAATTCCGTTGACCGAGATGTAGCCACCTGTTAAGCAAATTTCAAGGTTGAAGCGGTGTTTCCATTGAGTACTAGTACTATGTAGCATGGCTGTTCTGCCCCTCTCGTCCCGCAAGAGGGCAAAAGCATTGTCTTCCACATCTATGTTCCAATAAGTGGTTGATACCATGCTCTTAACTTCGACAAAATCCCCGCAAAATAGGCGAAAAAGGTCGACCATGTGGATCCCTTGATCAAGAAGAATTCCCCCCCCCGAAAGGTCTTTGGAGTTTCTCCACTGTTCTTCGAACCCCGGCCCACCAGATTTTCCGTAGACCCCTCGCAACCAGATGATTTCACCAAACCTACCACTCCTGACCATCCGGTATGCCTCTTGGATTCCGCCATGATAACGGTGGTTGAATCCAAATTTCAGTTTAAGCTCTGGATTCCGCTCTTCGGCAGCGCGGATAGATTTGATATCATCAATCGTTTTACCCGGTGGCTTCTCGCAGAACACGTGCTTTCCAGCATCCAAGGATCGAATAACGATTTCAGGAGTAAACCGGTTCGGTGTAGCCACGAAAACTGCATCGATGTCAGACTCGATTACTTGGAAGTAATCATCGAAACATTTGATTCCCGAGAAATCGGAATAGGCATTGCTGGCCGGATCTGCGCCACAAACTACGACCGCATTCGGGTGCCGCTCTAATTCGGTGGCTCGGGTTTTACCCATTTTCCCTAATCCAACAATTCCTACTCTGATCGGTTTATACATTACGCTTCTTTCTGGACACGGCGATACGAAGATGGGAACTTAGGCGGTGCTTCTGGAGAAAGGACTGAAAGTCAGCATGTGCCTCCTCATCACGGTGATCAAGAAGGTACTGAAGGAAGTGAGGGATCTCGATGTCCGAATTCTCCTCAAGTGCATGTTGGACAAATTGTAAATCGAGCTGGCCTGGGGTACTCATTTCCACAATAGTCAACCCGATTTTTTGGATGAGGTGGTCTATCCCTTCGATGGATAGAAGATTTAGATGCTCGGGAACGAAGATGTAAGGAGCATTTCCACCTAAAATCTGAAGATCGAATCCGCTAATCGTCCGAGTGGTAACAAAGAGCACTCCATCGGGGGACAACATTTGCGATGCACGATTAAGGTAATCGTGAGGCGAAAACTGATGTTCTAATTTCTCAAATGAAGAAACTGCCAATTGGTCTCTGGGCGGGGTATTTAATATTTGAACATCCATGCTGAGTTCCTTCATCGAGATCATTGGCTCGAAGGCTTGAAGGGTTTCGAAGATCTGCACCGAGTCAAGTTCTTCGAAAATCTGGGACAACCCCGTACCAATGTCTGTGTAGGATGCCTTCAACTTGGCGGACTGAATCTCATTTACGATCCGTCCTATCCAATTGACGTAGGTTCTGAGGACATGGTTCCCGCGGGCGTATGCAGTGTTCTTTCCCAGGTTCTCGTACCGAAATCTACTGGCGCGCGAATACCGATAGTATTCTGCAAGTGATTCATCTGTGGGCCGAGGCGAGACATAAACGCTGTGGCAGTTGTGGCAAATGTTATATTTGAAATCATATTTAACAAAATACACATCACAATCGTCTTTACCACAAGCAGGACAGGGTACTTCGACTATTTTGGCAGTATTAAGAAAAAAGGTTCTTGAATCCTCGATTGAAAGTCTCTTAAAATCGGCCATAAGAGTAGAGGGACGGATTTCCGAAGCCTGCAAAAAACTAGATACTGAGACATGTTTCATTTTCCATTCTCCACAAGATCTTTGTCCGCAAGGAGAAAATGGTACACGACAATTTGAAAGGTTTTCAACTAGAGCATGAATGAGGATTCATAGGCGATTCTGGGATCCCAAATCTTCCCTCGATGTACTACTCGATATAGAGTCCAGGATAAAAGTATCTATCACAAGCCGTGTCAGTCCTTGTGTGTTCAAGTTCGTCCGGTTAGGCCAATTTGCTAGGCCGGTCACCTCGTAGCAAGTGTGTGCCGGTATAAGTCCTCTGTCTTGGTCACTAATCCTGTATTCTCCCTCTCTGTAATTCACAATTTCTACGATATATACTGAGCCTTCGTTATTCCAAAATTAACTGGGGGGACCCATGGTGGCGATAGAATTCTCCGAGCGATATCAGAATCGTTCTTCTTAAGAATCGAAAAGTCCCATCTGAGAATTCGTGAGAAATGATTCTTTACGTTCAATAGACGAAAAATGAGCCTTGTTTTGACTTTGACAGTCATTCCCCTTTTTGCATTGATTGGTGCCCCTGAGGACCCAGTCAATATCCACCCAAAGTATATTGGTCTAGCCGATTCAGTGTTTTCCCTTGAAACGCAAAACGAATATCAAAAGAGTGTATGGGCGATTGTTGCCAGCAAAAATGGAGGAGAGGTCAAAAGCGGACGCAATACAGAACCCTTTTTCTGGGGGACTGCTTTCCTCATTCAAGAGAGTTCTACTGAGCATCGCTTCGTCACTGCGGCACACGTTTTCGAAGGTGCTGCGCTCGGGCGATTTTCAGACACAGGTTTAACTAAACTCTATTTGGTACACCCGGATATTGCGACCTTTCGTTTGGATCTTAGGAATGTCTATCTGTGCAAAGACCAAGAGGTAGCACTAATCACAATTCCTCGAATTTCAAGTTCAGAGATTAAACCACTACCTGTAGGAGAATTGAGAAAAGGGATGATCCTTTATAACTTAGGATTCCCTGGACGTGCCGCTGTAAAAATAGAGATGAGACATCAAGAGGGCCACGAGACTGCGTTCTCCTTCTCATCATTCATATGCCAGCAACGTGGAGAATTCTTGAACGCACTCCGTTTGAGTTTGAGTTCAGCAGACATATCTCATGGCTTTATGAAATCAATAATTTTGGACTACACTTCAGAACCTGGATTTAGTGGGGGGCCACTTATCTCCACGGAGACCAATAAAGTGGTTGGTATGATGATCGGATGTCTCAGAGCGGATAACTTCCTGGAGACCTCCCAGCCAAGGACCGTGGCATACGCCCTATACATCGAAGAGGTACTAAATGCACTGGAGTCCTGTGCCAAGGATCTGCACAAGAACTGAAAAAATTGATGTAAAAGCAGTATCGATTGTCGTCCAAGAGATCATACGTATTGGATCTAATCCCCCCGTGCCCGTAGGCCCTTTACCGATCTCTCGCCGCCGACAAGGATATGTCGAAAGCAGGGTATTTCGCGAGGTGACATTCGGGCCTTCCACTCTTGCCGCGAGGAAATACCCAAGGAGGGAATGGGAGGAAGAGCTTCTCCTGTCTCCGGATCTTTTTCGATAGCCGATATTTGATGTTGTTAAGGGATTTCTCTAATATTCCCTCTTATTATCCTATTTTGACTTAGGATGAAGGGATTCTCTAAAATGATTTTGATGGTATGGCGGAACATAGCAATGCACCTCCTAATGACTCTTGATTGAATTTCAATCAAAATCGAACCCATCTCCATTTTCGATGTATTAATGATATCTCTGATTGAATAAAGGACAAAACCTAGGGATGAACAAAGAAGTCCATGTCTTTTCTGCGGAATCAAATGCCCACAACCTCAAGTCGGTGATTGTGTCAGTGTATCGAGGGTTTCGGGATTCTCAATATATGGCTTATCGGTTATGCCGGAAGGACATCCGGTCGGAATACTCTAAGTCGGCCCTGGGATTTGTATGGGACTTCTTGGACCCCCTCATTTATGGGTTGATTTTCTGTGGAATGGCAAAGATTAGGGTTATTCAACCAGGTTCAATGGGCATGCCTTACCCCGTCTTTGTCATCTATGGATTGCTGATTTACCAAACTTTCTCAGAGTCGGTCACTAAGCCGATGGATATCATTCGTGGTTCACGCAATCTGATAAATCACCTTTCCGTTCCACCCGAAGCGTTGATTATTTCTTCATTTTTTCGAATCTGTTTTAATTCCCTTTTTCGGATCGCAGCCATGTTAATCGTTTCGGTCCTACTCATTCCAACTGGACTAGAAATAGGCATGTCCACATTGTCCCTTACGGGGTTTCTGAAATTTTTGATTCTCTTTCCCTTCGTTATATTATGCGGAATGTCTATTGGCGTATTCCTTTCACCCTTTAACACTGTCTATGGAGATGTGGGACGAATTACTCGAATAGTTCTTACCCCATTAAGATATGCATCACAATCTGTTTTTATCGTTCCAAAGACGGGTTTCCCGTTCAACATTGTCGCATTATTAAACCCAGCATCACCCTTCATTGAAAATCTACGATCGCTCGCAACTATGAATGAATTTGTTGATCCAACGGATCTCTTTGTCAAGATCTTCCTGATGGTACTGCTGTTCATACTTGCCAGCGTCATCTTTCATCTTGCAATACCGGTCCTAGCGGAGAGGGCGTAGAATGAAACCAGCCCTGGTAGTTCAGCAAATCTCAAAGAAATACTCAAGAAAAACGGATCAGCATCTTTCGTATGGCCTACCGGACCTTTTAAAAGAAATTCTAGGTTTGAAACGAAATTTTAAGCTGAGAGCGGATGAATTCGTCGCTGTAGATCACCTTTCATTTAGCATGAATGAAGGTGAGGCC
>JAJDBZ010000077.1 GCA_029261095.1 Candidatus Omnitrophota bacterium
CCGACACCCCATTCCCCGGATTCCATCACCTTCCGGATCCTCTCCATCATCCAGGGTTCCACCACGGGCCAAGGGGTATATCCCTCAGTTCTGAGTTTGGGACCACCGAGAATTGCGGGTTTCTGGTCGATGGCGGTTGAAGCTGAATGGGACATGAAGATCTCCTAGTCGTTGAATCTCGGTTCAATCCCGAGGCAAAGATGGGAGGATACCTCAGCGTGGAATCGTTGGAAATTCCCCTTCCTTCAGATAGAGTCAAGACTTCATGAAACTACGCCAAATGACGATAGGGGATTATTCGCAACTCAAGTCTCTTTGGGTTCCGGAAGAGATGGAGTCTGATGACAACCAACTCCAGAGGGTTCTCGATCGGAATCCTGGTACGTGTTGGGTCATCGAAGACCAAGGCGAGATTCTCGCCGCATCATTGGGTTTGTACGATGGGCGTCGAGGCTTCGTTCAGTCGGTCGCTGTGCGGAAGGATCGCAGGCATGAGGGCTTGGGCACCGAGGTCGTCCAGAAAACGATCGAATCCCTCAAGGATTGCGGCACAAAACGGATTCGTCTGTTTGTCCGAAAGAGCAATGCGGAGGTCTTGCAGTTCTACAAGAAACTGGGGTTTGCGGTGGAGGAAGGGTGTTACTACCTTTACGATACTTCAGGGACCCCGGTTTGATTCGGTCGTGGGGGGTGCTAACCTGCGCGACTCTTACGGAAGATTGATTCCCGAGTGGTATCGAATTTTAAAGGAGTTGTTCCGAAAAACATGTCGAACAAAATTCGCATTCCGACTCCGCTTCAGAGTGTGACCAACCAGCAAGTGGAAATAGAAGTCAACGGGGCGACAGTCGGCGAACTGCTTGTCGATTTGGAGACTCAGTTTCCCGGAATGAAGGACAGACTTCGAGATGATGCGGGAAAACTTCGGCGTTTCATCAACATCTATGTCAATGATGAAGACATCCGCTTTTTAGATCATGAAGCGACTCCGGTGAAAGCATCCGATGAAATCTCGATAGTCCCGGCGATCGCGGGAGGATGAACGGACCGATGGCCCTACGTGCCGATGGGAAGAAAGTACTGCTCGCGGACGATGCGCCTGAGATTGTGGAGATGATCCACTTGGTGCTTGAGAGGCGTGGGTATGAAGTAGTCAGTTTCGATAACGGAAAACAAGCCCTTGATGCGGTACCGTCGGAACAACCCGATATCGTCTTACTCGATATCATCATGCCGGGTATGACCGGCCTCGATGTCTGCGAAAAGATCAAGAACGACCCGACCACAAAAGATATCCCTGTGGTTTTAATTACGAGCGCAACCGATGGAACCGATTTGGACGACGGGTTTTGGAACATCGGCACGCAATCAGACGATTTCCTATCCAAACCTTTTAACCCGGCCGAACTTGCAGCACGAGTCGATCTTCTTGTTTTAGGCACTCCGCTTCCGGACGAATTTGTGAAGAGAACCCGATCGGGCGCGCAAAGGGTCGATCCCAACGAATGAACGATATCCTCATCTCGATTTACCTTGGATTTATTCAAGGTCTGACCGAATTCCTTCCTGTCAGCAGCTCAGGCCACCTGGCACTTTCCAGAATCCTCATGGAAAAAGGAGGAATCGACACGAGCGGACTCGGGGATGATCTCTTTTTAGAGATTCTTCTTCATGTCGGAACCCTCCTTGTTGTTCTTGGGTATTACCGAAGAGAAATCGGCCAGTTCATCTACGAATGGATCGGGAAACCACCACTCGCAGCCACATCGGTCCCATCCGGAAAGTGTAAGTCCTGGACTCTTTACATATTGGTTTCAACCATTGTGACCACCGTGTTGGCTTTGCCGATGAAAGACCGAATTGAAGAAGCCTTTCACAGTCTTTCCGCTGTGGGATTCGGACTTCTTTTTACTTCGTTCATCCTCTTCATTTCTTGGAAGGTTTCTCTAAAACGCCAGGATCAGGCACCGAGATCCATGAACATGATGTTTGCGGCGCTGATTGGGCTTGGGCAGTTCATAGCAGTTTGTCCCGGGGTTTCTCGCTCGGGCACCACCATCGCTGTCGCGCTCCTGCTCGGATTGAAACGCGAACACGCTGTCACTTATTCATTCCTCATCTCGATTCCTGCAATCATGGGCGCCGCCCTATTGACCGCTCTTGATTTGGAACAAGTCGAGCTTCTCGCCCCTCTGCTGGGGATGGTTACGGCTATGATTTTCGGCTGGATCGCATTGGGGTTACTGGTGCGGTTGGTGCTCCAGGGGAAACTTTGGGGGTTCAGCATCTATTGTTTAGTTGTGGGTCTTGTGACAATCCTGATTTCCTACTCGGGCAGCAATGTTGTTCATCCCTGAACAACTCGTTGTGGGGTTTGTCATATTTGACTAATCATTCCTTAGTAATCGGCCATTCAACTCTTCATTAGTTTCTCCATAACTCTATTTTCTTCAGTCAGTTAAAGATCATCACCGCAATTGGCCTGTGCTTTGCTTCGTTGCACCTTCAAATTGCCCAGGTGAGAAACATCCCTGGGATAACCGGAGGACAATAGGAACTTGAAAACATCAACACGGCTCGGATACTTTCTGCTTTTAGTGGGTCTATTGGCTGTAACCCCGCTTGCCACTTTTGCGGATTCTTCTTCTCAAGAAGGTTTGGTATTGAAAAGCGTTCCGATCCTGAACGATTGGGAGCCCGCACAAGGGGGCACATCTGAATCGGAAAGAGACCGGAGTCCAATTGAAAATCCTACAAGTTGGGCTTTGATCGGAGCAGGAATTCTGACCCTCGCCCGACCCAGGCGCCCATAGAGATTCATACGAGACTTTTATAAGAGGCCAGTACGGTCTTATAGAAGTACGGAATACTCCTCCGTCCCTGATAAGGGCGGAGGTTTTTTTTAGTTCGGTTCCAAAAGGTAGTGGCTGACAAACCACTCTTCGCCCAGGTTATAGCGGAAGAGTTCCGAACATGCCATGAAGAACATTCTCCACCGCTGAAACCAGAGTTGGGCCTGACCAGTGCCATAGCAGTTCGAGAGAATCGGTAAGAGGACCTCTCGCTGTCGGTCCTGTTTCTCCAACCAAGATTCAAGGGTTCTCGAATAGTGGAGACCGTTCACCTTCCATTGCTCGCTCACATGCAGGTCCTTATCAAAGAAACGAAAGAGATCTTTAGAGGGCATGATTCCCCCTGAGAAGAAGTAGCGTGCCATCCAATCCGCTTCGGAGACCGGCTCAAAAGCATAAGGCATGGACTGGTGGCAGAAGATGTGAACAAAGAACTTTCCTTCGCTCTCCAGCCAGTCTCTGACCTTCGAAAAGAAGCGCTCATAGTTTCTCAGGTGTTCGAGCATTTCGATCGAAACGATCCGATCGAACTTGAGATCCGTTGAAAAGTGGTTCATATCACAGGTGAGGACTTCGATATTCTCCAATCCTCGATCTTCAGCGCGAGATAGAATGAATTCTCTCTGGAGCGAGGAATTGGAGACTGAGGTGATCCTTGCTCCTGGAAACTTCTCAGCCGCCCACAGAGAGAACGACCCCCACCCGCAACCGAGATCAAGAATCCTCTGGCCGTTTTCAATACTGGCACGGCGGGCAGTAAGTTGCAGCATCGCTTCTTCGGCTTCTTCTAAGGCTTCGACTCCGGTTTCCCAAAGGCAGGCGCTGTATTTGAGATTTGGCCCGAGGACCCGCTCGAAGAAGTCAGGCGGAATTTCATAGTGCTGCTCGTTAGCGGCCTGTGTTTCCACAGCAATGGGCGAATCAGTGAGGAATTGGACGAATTGATGGATCTTCGACTCGGCTCGATCGGTATCCAACGGGACCTCTTCACGGAGACGAATCTTGAGCAGTCTCTGAATCCCAGTACGGATCAGCGAATCGGGAATAAGACCTTTTTCGGCGAGGGAGAGAGGTAGACTCATGAGTGGTTCTCTCGGGGGAACCAGGGGAAGAATCGACTGGTGGTTTTCTGGTAACGCCGATACGCCTCGCCGCGGGACTTAAGCGCCTGTTCCTCGGTGGCGGGAATTCCGGTGATTTTGAAAAGAAAGAACGTCATGGCGAGCGGAAAGAGAAGATTGAGCCATCCCCACCAGTGGCCGATTCCCATAACCACATAGGTCCACCAGTGAAGCCACTCGAAGAAGTAATTGGGGTGACGTGAGTATCTCCAAAGGCCCACCTGACAGACCTGCCCTCGATGGTTCGGGTTGCTTCGGAAACGAGCCAGCTGCCAGTCGGATACAGCCTCCCCCAGAATGGCCACCATCCAAATTAGGATGGAAATCAACTCAAAAAGAGAGAGCGATTCCGCCCGATTGGTGAGAACCATAAGAAACGGAATCGAGAAGATCAGCGAAAGGACGGCTTGTGCTTGAAAGAAAAGGAAGAAGAACAACCCCGATCGATTACCCCAGTTCTTCCGCAGTGTCTGGTAACGGCCGTCCTCCGGTTTTCCGTAGATGCGATTGAAGAAGAGGTACAGAGTGAGGCGAAGCGACCAGATGCCACCCATCGTTGCTATGAGGATTTTTCTCTCGATGGGTGCTTCTGAGAAGAGTGAATACCCAAGGACCAGTAAACCAATCGATCCACTCCAGCCGACATCCACGATCGACGCATCCCGGACAATTCGCTCATAAATGAACAGGATCAACATCAAGAGGCTGACAGCCGCCCAGCCCCACAAGACCATGATCAGGGTCTCCATCATCCCCTATCCCCGTCTTCCCAGGACGATCTGCTGGACACCCAGGGTCTTTGTTGCAAAACCGGCTTCGCAATAAGCGAAGTAGTAGAGCCATTTTCGGCAGAAGGATTCATCGAAGCCGAGACGGTGGATTTCTTCTTGATTAGAGAGGAAGCGTTTCCTCCATTCCCGAATGGTTGTGGCGTAATGAAGCCCGATGTCTTCCCGATGTAGGATTGAAAAGTCACTGGAACTTCCAATGACATCCTCTAAGGACCTTATGGAAGGCAGAAACCCGCCCGGGAAGATGTGTTTTTGAATCCAATCACGGCCCTTCCTGTAGGCGTCGTAGTATTGTTCTGAGAAAGTGATCACCTGGAGTACCGCTTTTCCTTCGGGGCGAAGGAGATCCTGGCACTTCTTGAAGAAGACGGGAAGGTTTCGCTCTCCGA
>JAJDBZ010000078.1 GCA_029261095.1 Candidatus Omnitrophota bacterium
GGCAATCTCTACTTGTCTGGCCAAATGCTCGGAAAACGAGACCAGGCTCCTCTGAAAACTCGTTTTCAGTTCTTCGCTGGCAATTCGATAGGCCCACCAGGCAGAGCCATTGAGGATGAGCAGAGCGGTAACTGCCATCAGGAACGGAAAAATCGATCGCGACCGGTTTAGCCACCCCGTATCCATGGCCCGACTCCTCTCTGGATTCCATCCCATCCCTCAGGTCGGGTTGGATGGTTTCTCTTTTCGAAACGACCAGTGCTATTATGCCTTCTCTATGAAAAAGGTTAACCGTCCAGGAGGGTCTTCGAAACGGGTGAGAGTCACTCCCGCCAGGTGGACCGCTTTCCGTGTCCTCCAAGAGTTTCGTGACAGTAATCGATTTATCGATGAGATCCTCTATTCGGAGATCCAAAAATCGGGCATCTCCTCAGAAGATCGGCGTCTCGCGCATCAGATCGTTTATGGGACCTTTCGAAATCTGCATCGGTTGGATTTTTGGATAGACCGAATGTCATCCAAAGGGATCGAATCGCTGCCAACATCCATCGTGGATATTCTGAGATTGGGTCTGTTCCAACTGGTCTTTCTGGACCGCATCCCATCTCATGCCGTTGTCGATGAATCGGTTCGTCTTTGCGAAGCTGTTTCCATGACACCCATCAAAGGATTGGTCAATGCCATTCTCAGAAGGTTTCCCGACAAGAGAACGGTGCTCGACCAAGCGATTAAAGAGAGTCCCCGCCGGCTTTCCATTGAATCTTCTCACCCGCAATGGTTAGTCGATTGGGCAATGAGAACCTTTGACAAAGACCGAGCGCAAAGGTGGTTGATGACCAACAACGAAGCACCACCCACCTACATCTCTCCACTGGTGAGTCGGCATCATGAGAATGATTCGCTAACTTATTCAGAGAGAATAAGCAGGGCTACCAAGAACCTACTGCACGAAGCAGCGGAAGCTCAAGCGACTGTGGATGGAGAGGCAATCGAATGGTCGTCGGGTCAATCGCTCGCAGAATTCCAACCGCTCGAAGAGGGACGCGCGTATGTCCAAGATCCCGGCGCACGCGATGCAGTGCGGCTGCTCGACCCTCAACCTGGAGAGGTTGTTTTCGATCTCTGCTCCGCCCCCGGAGGAAAGACGCTTCAGATGGCCGATACCATGAATGGTCAGGGGCGATTAGTTTCTGTGGATTCGAACTCGTATCGATTAAAGCGGTTGCGCGAAAATCTCGGCAGGTGCGGTTTCGAATGGGTTGATATCCAAAAACGAGATCTTACAAAACACTGGGAGGAAGAGTGTGGAGTGGCTGATGCTGTTCTGGTCGATGTGCCTTGTTCAGGCCTGGGAACGCTGCGGCGGAAGGTGGATCTTCGTTATCGATTGAACCCGGATGACATCGGCGATCTCGCGATGAAGAGCAGGGCTATTCTCGAGACGGCCTCGCGGTTGGTCAAACCGGGGGGAAGGTTGGTCTTTTCAACTTGTACTCTGACAGAAGAAGAAAATCGGGGAACACTCGATCGATTCCTTGACCGACACCCAGGAACCTGGAGACTTTTAGAGGAAAAGAGATCGCCGCAGTGGCTGTATGAAGATCGAGTGAGTGAAGAAATTCCTGATTCCGATGGTTCTTATTGCGTCCGAATCGAGCGGGCCTGATTCAATATCTTCCACCGTATCCGCCGCCGCCGCCATAGGAAGATCCACCGCCGCCGCCGTATGAACTTCGTCCGTATGACGAACCTCCTCCTCCTCCGTATCCTCCGCCATATGAACCCCGTCCACCACCGTATTGCCCGCCGCCATACTGTCCACCACCAGAGTTTCCGCGCCCACTACCGCCAAAACTATCGAAGCCGAAACGGCTTCCACCCCGGCTATTGTTGTCTCGGTCACGGCTGCTTCCGCCTCGTGCCGATGACCCCCGACTGCGGGATGAACGGCGATCCCTCGAGGTACTGCGGTTGCTGGAATCGGCGTTGGCCAATGCCCGATCCGATGCGCCCTCGGCCGCATCGCCTGAAGCACGAGCCTTCGTCGAGCGCGGAGAGCTCTTACGCCGTGAGGATGATCTCGCGGTTCGAGATTTTCCTGCATCCGCTTTATCGGACTTGGAGGCGCCTCTTGTCGAGGACTTCGTTTTACTCGTCGTGTCTTTCCACCGCGGCACATAGCCTGTCGGTTTATCGTCTTTCGACTGTGGGGCTATTTTAATTTTTCCAAAATCCTCAGGGAGATTGGAGTAAAGCGCATCGTCACTCCAACCTCTGGCGCCTCGTTCCACCGAAGCGCGAGCTTCTTCGATGGGTGCGTCAATCCCAATCTCCCACTCCGATGGGTCAGAGGGATCTCCGATGGGAACATTGATTGCTCCGGCCTTTAACCTTTCAGCAACTTGAGCTTTCTCTTCGGCGGTGATCGACTCTCTTGGATTCTCGTCAATGAACTCTTCGGCAGTCGAGACCCCCGCTGGTGTGACTTCTTCCGGAACCACGGGGACAGCGACAGGAACGGGGATGGGAAGTGGAACAACTCCTCCGACAGCCACATCATTGAAATCGATCGTCCCGATTTCAATCGCACGAACATCCACTGCCGCACCCGCGCGATAGACTTGAAATCGATCCATTCTTCCATCGAATCCGACGATGTTAACCGCCGAATAAACACTTCCATCCCTGAGGGTAACTCTGCCTACAACGTTGTCGAATTCGATAGAATCGATTTCACCCATTTGAATACGGACAACCGTGCCGTCCTTCTCGACCGAGAAACGACGGTCTCCACCATCGAAGCGGTTGACCCCTATGCCGCTATAGACACTTCCGTCCTTCAATGTAACCACTGCAGCTGGGGCCGCCGCCAAATGGAGGATGGACAAGATGAACAGAGTCAGGGTGAGTCGAGTCATCAATCTCATGATATTCGTTCCTTTTTTGTCGGGCTCTGGTAAGACTCGGCCCGTTTATCTAAAACTCGTTTCATTTGAGGGGTTGCCAACACCCGAATCGAACAGGCTTCTCCGGCCTCTCCCGCTATCACGAGAGCTCCCGCCGGACCGTCGTTCCGCACTTCGAGCTTGACTTCGTCTTTCACGGGGAGCGCGTTCCTTGGTGTTTTCTCGTTTGGTAGAAAGCGCTTTCCGTGGTTGACGTTTCTCGGGGGTATCGGCTTTCTTCTTTTCGATGGCTTTAGCCCCAGTCTCGGTGGTCCATCGCGGTGTGTAGTCGGCTCCGTTTCCGAGATCGCTTGCGGTAGTGATTTTACGTTCTCCAAATCCATCGGGAAGATTTGAGTACAAACCTTCTTCTTGCCATGCTTCCGGTGATTCATTCGAGTTGCCCGTTTGAGGTGGCTGGGTCAGATCGTGGTTCAAGTCTGTTGCTGGATCATCAATCAATGGCGCGCCAGGAGAGCCAAGCGTATAGATCCCGACCCACGCGATATCCGAAAGTGGAAGGTTCAGAACCTTAGGACCCTTTTTGATTGTCAATCGATCTTGCGGGACATCGAACTGTAGGACCTCCAGATTCGGATAGGAGCTCCCTTCGATTAGTTTGACAGTCCCAAAATTCTGTTGGAATTCGATGGTTGACACATCGGAGGCGTTAATGGAAACCTGCTTCCCATTTCGTACAATCTGAAAATTCCTCTGGCCGCCATCAAATTCAGCAACAGAGAGGCCTGAATAGGTGCTACCATCCCGCAGAGTGACAACTGCGGCATCGGGTGAACAGAGGAAGAACAAAGATAGGCCAAACAGAGTTACGAAAACTCCGCGCATGTGCTCAAACATAGTTTCTCCCAAAATCTCAAAACCCTCCCGCGACTTGCTTCCCCTAAGCGAGAGAGTCCCCACACCGGATTATAGCCGGAAACTATCGGGTATGTTTAGGGGTCCTAGCCAAACTCCTTGGAATGAAAGGCCCGTGTCCACCCGTAGGGGTGAGCAAATCTTGGAAAACAAGTAGGATTGGGCGATCTTTTGAACCCCAAATTTCTGAGCCAACGAATGAACGAAGAACCATCCAGCGGGACCATCGTTTTCGCCTCCGACATCCACCTCGATCATCATGTCTCCGAGCGGATCGAATGTTTTGAACGATTTCTGTTTGAGGCTTTGCCGAGTATGGGTTGTGACAAACTCTTTCTCATTGGCGATATCTTCAATATTTGGTACCGCGATTCAAAGCTTGCCGAAGAATACGGAACCCGGATTATCGAGATGTTGAATCGTTATGGGCGGGAGATTGGACCCCTTGAGTATGTCGTGGGAAACCGAGATTTTGCTCTCTGTTTCGATCATTTGGAAACCTCGTTTCCGATACATTTGAAGGGAATCTGGAGGACGTTTGGACAAAGACAGTTCTTCCTTTGTCATGGAGACAACCTCCTGAAGAAGGACTACGGATACCACCTCCTCCACGGGTCCATTCGCCAGCCTTTTCCCATGAGAACCTTCCACTCATTGAGTACCGAATGGAAAGAACGGATTGTGAATATGCTGATTAACCTGACGCACGAGGTGAAGCGGCGAAAGGCTTTTTGGAAGACCGAACCCTACTGGCCCTACGTGGAAGGATTGGTCGATGGGGGCATGGATGTTTGTGTTCAAGGACACAAACACGATCGAACCTATCGACGTCTTGAAGGGAAATCTCGAATCGGGAAACACTTTGTACTCCCGCGTTGGTTCGATCATGCCTGCGGTTTGAAATACGATACCGATACCGACCGATTTCAGTTTTTTGACTTGTGGGAATAAAATGTCCGAAACAACACGCGCTGCCTCCACATTCTCTGAGCTGGTTCGACTCTCACGCCCATTTACTCTGCTTCCTCCGCTCGTAGGTTACATTACTGCGGGATATATTGCGTACCACGCTCGCCCCTCTGCCGACACACCGTTTGAAACAGTTTGTATCAAGATACTCATCGGTGCTTTAGCCGCGGCGTGTCTCAATGCCGCATCGAATGCGCTGAACCAGATATACGATCTGGAGATCGACCGAGTCAACAAACCGGATCGTCCGCTTCCATCGGGGCGACTTTCGTTGCGCGAAGCCTGGATCTTTACGATCGCATTTTATCTCCTGACCCTGGCTATATCGCTGATGGTGAACCTCGAGTTTTTCTTGATTGTGCTGGTGACTACCTTCTTGACCTATGCCTACTCAGGGCCTCCGTTCCGTACCAAAAAGAACGGTATTCTCGCGAACCTGACGATTGCGATCCCAAGGGGGTGCCTCCTCAAAGTAGCGGGCTGGTCTGCTGTCGCCACCGTGGTCGACTGGGAGCCCTGGTGGATTGGTTCCATATTCGGCCTCTATGTCCTTGGAGCGGCAACGACCAAGGATTATTCGGACATGGAGGGCGACAGCGCGCACGGTTGTAAGACACTTCCAATCATCTACGGGGTCGAAAAGAGTGCTTGGATAATCAGCCCATTCTTCGTGGTCCCATTCCTTCTTCTCTCGGGGCTTGCTTACACAGGTCACCTAACGGGACACCGGTCGTTCCTTATCGGCTTGGGGATTTTTCTCGCGGCTTGGGGGGTGTACATATGTTACCTGATCCTGCGCAGACCGGAGAGTCTGGCGGTCGATGAGAATCATGTATCCTGGAAACACATGTACCTCCTCATGATGGCCGCGCAAGTGGGGGTGGCGGTTGGTTATGGATTGGGCTGAAGGAGCGGAGTGCCGGTGTCGAATCTGAAAAAGATATGGGTGGTCATACCCACTTATAATGAGGCTGATAATATTCGAGCGCTCTTGAATCAGCTTCTCGAACTTTCACTGCCGCTCGAGATCTTGGTGGTGGACGATGACTCTCCCGATGGCACTGCGGACATTGTTGAATCGATGAACAACCCACGTGCGCGGGTTCTGCGTCGCACGGGGGACCGTGGTTATGGAAACGCGGTTCTCGATGGGTTCAGACAAGCGCTCAAGGAGAAAGCGGATCTGATTGTCGGGATGGATGCCGATTTCTCCCATGACCCCCAGGCGATACCTGAATTGATTCAAGCAACCCATGAGGCCGATGTGGCGATTGGATCCCGATATTGCCCGGATGGGGGAACAATCAATTGGCCGGTCCATCGTATCGCGCTCTCCCGTTTCGCGAACCGCTATGTTCGACTGATCCTGGGGATTCCAGCGAGCGACTCGACATCCGGCTTCCGATGTTATCGTAGAGAGATAGTCGAGAAGTTGGATTTAGAAAGGATTCGCTCGGAGGGGTATTCGTTCTTGGTGGAATTACTTTACCGATCTTGGCTGGCTGGGGCCCGGATCACAGAGGTGCCAATCCTATTCAGGGACCGGCTTTTGGGGAAATCGAAGATCAACAGCAAGGAGATCTATCGATCGATTTTCATGGTTCTTTGGCTTAAAGCCTCGTTACATCGCAAAGGTTGAATCCGTTTTCGTTACCTGAGCGCGTGCAGGAAGGGGCCAAACTTGTACCCCCGAGTTCAATTCCTCCCGCACCTGTGTCGATCATTGGATTAGGCACATGCGTAAATCCACTAGGATCGCTCACTCTCGGAAGAGTGACCCCAATAGACACGGGGTCCCCCAACGGCGCATGATAGGCCGGTTTGATCGCCTGAATGTCCCCCTTCTCACAGCCTCGGGATGGGTTCAGCCATTAGATGAAGTGATATAAGGAGTCTCGATGATGAATACTGCCCCATCCCTCAGACAAATGAATCTATGGATTCTAGCATTCATAATGCCTTTCTCGGCATCCTTTGCAGCCAATGTCGACCCCGAAGCCGAGGCGGTTTTAAGGAATATGGAAAACTTCCTGAACCAGGCGGAGAGCTACGAAGTCTCCACAACCTGGGTGACCGATGCGAGCGCCAACGGGCTCAAGGACAAGAGTCTTTCAAACGCTCAAGTCGCCCTTGTCCGCCCCGATAAATTTGCGTTCAGGTTGACGGGCGATTCTCCGGAGACGGTGGTGATTTCCGATGGGAATCAATTGACCACTTACCTTGAGAAGTACAGGGGTATCGCGGTTGAACCTGTACCCCCGGATTTTACCACGATGCCGGGAAGCCTCGTGACACAAGTCATTGGTCAGACGCCGTATCACGGATTTCTCTTTTCGACGGCGTTATATGACGGGCTGGTTGGAGATGCTTCTAGAATCGTTTATCACGGAGTTAAGACCCAGAACGAAGTACCCTGTCATCACCTAGAAGTTTTCCGTCCAGGACCGAGCTTTGAATTGTTCATCCAGGAAGGCGATCAACCTCTCGTTCGAGCCATCGTTCCCGACACCGATATGATGGAGAAACAGCTCCAGTTTCGAATTCCCGGAATTGAAATCGAAGTGTCATTCGCATTCGACAATTGGAAGATCAATCAACCACTCGATCCATCCGTCCTGGCTCTCACTCCACCTGAGGACACATTCAAGCGAGCCACCCTTCTTCAAATGGTCCAGGCAGGTCCACCTCACGCTCTACTCGGCAAGGAGGCGCCCACATTTTCGGTGACCAAACTCGACGGTACAGAATTCGACCTTTCGCAAGAGCTGGGTAATAAGGTCGTTATCCTCGATTTCTGGAGCATGCGCTGCGGACCTTGTGTGACCGCACTCCCGACTCTGGCGGAAGTGGCGGAAGAATATGAGAGCAAGGGGGTCGTCCTATTGGCAGTCAACCTCGGAGAACCCTCTGACATGGTGGCTTCATTTCTGGAGAACCGAGATGTGGACCTTCCAGTTGGCCTCGATATGGCTCGAACCGCTGCAACCAGCTATCAAGTCGGACCCATCCCTCAAACGGTTCTCATTGGCAAGAGCGGAAGGGTCGAGAATGTTCATATCGGTCTTCCGCCTAACCTGAAGAGTGTGCTCTCCGAGGAACTGGACTCACTCCTCGCGGGGAAAAGCCTTCTAGACTGAGTGGACCGATGGCCCTCGATGAACAGATCGAGCAAGTTGCAAACAGACTCAAGACTGCTCAGAGGATGACGGTCATGACAGGGGCCGGAGTCTCCGTGGCCAGTGGGATTCCCACTTTCAGAGGAGACGAAGGCTTCTGGAAGGAAGTTCGACCCGAGCAAATCGCAACACCCCAAGCGTTTCGCAAAGATCCAAAGTTCGTGTGGGATTGGTATGACTCACGCCGCGAGAAACTGAAGGAATGTTCACCCAACCGAGGTCATGAAGTCCTCGCTTCCTGGAGCAACCGATTCCCTGATTTCACTCTTATCACCCAGAATGTCGATGGCCTTCATGAATTGGCAGGGACTAAGAATGTCATACGGTATCATGGTTCTTTGTGGGAGGTCGGTTGCTGGGAGGAGTGCCCAACTTCCCCGCACCGATGGGAGGACCGGACCTGTCCCATTCCCGATCACCCCCCCAAATGTCCGTACTGTGGCGGTTTGATTCGACCCGGTGTGGTCTGGTTTGGAGAAGTCATTGACCCAGAAGTATTAGTGATGTCATCGCAAGCGAGCCGATGCGATGTCTTCTTCACCATAGGGACCTCATCTCTCGTATATCCTGCCGCAGGGTTGGTCTCGGATGCCAAAGACCATGGCGCTTTCACGGTCGAAATCAACACAGAGTCGACGCCCTCTCGGGAAGTCGTGGATGTTTCTTTGGTCGGAAAATCGGAGAACGTCCTTGATCAAATTGAATTGGCCCTCTCCCGGTCGGTCTCTTCCTGAGGGAATCCCCTCCTAGTCTTTCATTCCAACTCCAGGGTCGAGGTGGACATCCATCTGTGGGAACGGAATACCGATTCCCGCGCTGTCCAGCGCTGCCTTGGTATCGCGAATTGTGGCTTGTTTGACAGCGAGGTAGTCCTCTTTTTTGGCCCAAACCCACATTTGCCAATCTACCGATGAGGCTCCTAGTCCATCCAGAACGACTTTGGAATCCTCTTCTGAAAGACGCCCGGGGATCTTTGCGAGTGCAGCTTCCAACACTTCCCGGGTGTGGCCGATTTCTGCGGAATAGTCCACACCGACTTTGACTTCGACTCGACGTTTCGGGTGATAGGTATAGTTCGTGATGATGGAACCAAAAACTTCGTTGTTAGGGATGATCACCCTGCGATTATCAAAAGTGTCCATGTGGGTAGTGAAGAGGCCGATTTCGTCGATGGTCCCGAGTTGACCCCCAGTATCGACAACATCGCCTACTTTGAATGGGCGAAACGTAAGAAGCATGGCTCCCGCGGCAAAGTGTGAGAGTGTCCCTTGAAATGCAAGGCCGACAGCAAGACCGGCGGCGCCGATGATTGCGGCGAAACTTGTGGTTTGGATTCCAAAAACGGAAAGGCAGGCCAGAAGGGCCAGCACCATGATAACCCAGTAGAGAAGGCGGGAAAAAAACCGGGTCAGAGTCTTATCGAATTCCGTCTTCTCCAGATTGGTTCTAACCACTCGGGAAAGCGTCCCGGCGACAATCCAGGCAACAATCAGAAGAACCAAAGCGAGAACAGTTTGTGAGGCGTATTCCGCCGCTTTGACGGTCAGAGTTTCTAAGATCTTCTCGTAATTCATCTTTACCTCTCTCCTATGGTTGATGGCAAGTTATCATAAAGGAAAGCGAGCGTGTTGGCCAATTGAGGGTTACGGAAGATTCAGATTCTCAAAGAGTATCCCCCAGATGAAGAGGAGAGGCAGGTTGATCAATAGGCTGTCCATGATATCGAGAAACCCGCCATGGCCAGTGAGAGAAGATCCGGAGTCTTTAACCCCAAGGTCGCGTTTCAGCATCGACTCGGTGAGGTCGCCTAAGTTGGCAGTCAACACCATGCAGAATGCCAGAAAAGCGAGTCGCAGAACATCCGACGAATTTCCTTCGGTCCAAAAGAAGCGCGCCGAAATTTCGCCCGAAACGACCCCGCTCTGTATCGCGCCGACCGCTAAGACACCAGCGACGGATAGAATGATACCGCTTGCGAAACCTTCCCAAGTCTTTCCGGGGCTGATGGTGGGCGACATTTTATGTTTGCCGAATTGTTTCCCGCCGAAGTAGGCGCCTGTGTCGGCCAGCCAGGTATTGAAAAAGGCGAACAGGATGAACCAGACCCCATGGTCGGATAGTTTAAAAACCTGGATGAGCCAAAGGGGGATGAGGATATAGACAATGCTGGTAATAGAGGCGAGGAAAGTTTCCCAAGCGCGTTCGATGATCCCATTCTTGACCATGAAAGCGAGAATCCCGATCAGGGCGATGCCGATCCAGCCGAGCATCCACTTCAGATTGAGATCAAAGCCGTAGTTGGCGTATATGACAAACGGTCCCAGGATCGCCACGATGTAGAGCCAGGTCCTCGGAGGTTTAGCCCCAAGATGTGCGGTCAGTTTATAGAACTCGGATAGCCCCCATATCGCGCAACCCGCCCCCATAAACGCGAGCACCAGGTTCCCCGGGGTGTCAGTGAACAGCCCAAGCAGGAAAGGCGGTACGAAGACAAAGGTGGTAATCAGACGGCGCGAAAGCATGGGCGAAGTTTAGCCAGGAGGGGCATGGGAGGGAAGCGCGGAAACGGCTTGGTTGGAACGTGGCTCCCGCCTCATTCCTTCTACTGCTGAAGGAATGAGGTTTCGGCAATTGTTATCAAAAAAGCGGTCCGATCATTGGAAAAGACATTAGCACTCTAGTAGGGGCCAACGCACCCCCCATCACCTTCCATCTCAGCCCCATTCCCCTTACCCTACCGACCGATTATGCCGAAACGTGAAGACCTGAAAAAAATT
>JAJDBZ010000079.1 GCA_029261095.1 Candidatus Omnitrophota bacterium
CAGAGTGCGCCAGAGAGTGTGATGCGTAAAGTAGTCTTAAGTAATCTGAAGAAATAACCCCTAATTATAGGCAGAGATCGAACCGACATGTCATCGAATCCCTACGCGAAAAAGGCGATCGCGGGGTTGTCCGCCTACACACCGGGCGAACAGCCCATACCCGATCCCGATCTGATTAAACTGAACACCAACGAGAACCCTTATCCTCCCTCACCAAAAGTCATTGAGGCACTTGCTCAATTCGATCCGGACCGGCTGCGTCGGTATTCAGACCCTGTCTCCACCGGCCTGCGAGAGCGCGCCGCTAAACTCCTCAGCGTCGATCCGAGCACCGTTTTTGCGGGGAACGGTTCCGACGAATTGTTGGCCATGATCCTAAGGGCATTTGTCGACCCAGGAGATCCTGTCGTTTATCCCGTGCCCACTTACTCCCTATACGTCACGCTGACCAAAATGTATGGCGGCGTTCCCATCGAGATCCCCGCGCCAGTGGGGGGTCCGAAAGTCGGAGCGGTTATCGACCAGGAAGCGGCGGTTACGTTCATCGCTTCACCAAATTCTCCAGATGGTTACGAGACTTCGCAAGAAGAGATTCGTGACCTGTGCCGAAGGCGGATGGGAACAGGGGTGGTCGTTGTGGATGAGGCCTATGTCGATTTCACCGAATCGGGTTGTGTTCCGCTGGTGGCGGAATATGAGAATCTGATTGTTACACAAACCCTTTCAAAGTCCTTTTCGCTGGCGGGGCTGCGACTCGGAATCGCGGTTGCCGGAAAAGCGCTGATCGAACCCCTCCAAGTGGTGGAAGATTCCTACAATTTGGGAAGCTTACCCCAAGCCTTGGGAGAAGCCGCTCTCTCCGATCCGGACCACATGCGTGAAAATGCCAGAAAGATTGTGAAGACCCGAGAGGAGACCCAAGAGTCGCTTCTGTCTCGAGGCTGGAGAGTTTATCCCTCAAAGGCGAACTTTGTTTTTGCCGAACCAAGAACTTTCGATGCACGCCGGATCTACGAAGAACTCGCCAAACGAAAGATATTCATCCGTTATTTTGATTCGCCCCCGCTCGACAAGGGGATTCGAATTTCTATTGGATCGCCCGCAGAAATGGCTCGATTCTTTGAGGCAATCGATGAAATTACCGGGTAGAAGTCAACACTTGGGGAAATCTCGCTTCGTACTGACACCGATCTATCACTCCTTCCACGAACTCGGCGTTCCGTGTATCCTTCGATAGGATAATTCGACAGTTCTGGTGTCTCCCCTAAAAAGGAGATGAAACGGGAAGCGGGTGAGAATCCCGCGCGGTCCCGCCGCTGTATTTGGTGACAATGGCTGCACTTTGCCACGGGGAAGTCTCCCTGGAAGGCGCATCCGGAGGATGATCCATAAGTCAGAAGACCGGCCAGAATGAAACGATCCGAGAAACTCTTCGGGACTTGAGAGGTTCGGAAATGATTTTCATTCAGTCTGTTTCAAAACCAACAATTAATCTTCAGAAACTGAAGGGGTTCACCCTCATTGAACTCCTCTTGGTCGTCTCGATCATCCTGATTCTGATCGCGATCGCTCTTCCCCAATTCCAAGCTGCGAAAAAACGAGCACGGATGGTCCAAAGCAAATCCTATCTTCGGACAATCGGACAGGGTCTCTTCAGCTACAAGATCGATTTCAATGTTTTCCCTCCCGCCGATGGTTGTGCCGGGCCCGATCCCTCTCCCGCAGACACCTGTGTTGGAGAAGGTCCTGCCGCGCTTGGGTCATGGGATGGAGTTCCTTGGGTATTGGCGGACATGGGTTATGTGCCCGACCGACAACATTTCTATTGTCCTGTCATGGTGGGTCTCTTCCCTGATCAAAAAGAGAAAGTGAGATGGGCTTACAACTCGTCCGCGATCGACACCGGGACCACTCAGGGTGGAGCAAACAACCTCGAGAAAGACAGTGGGCACATCTGGCTTGCCCGCTGCGCCTGGCTCCCCGCGTTTGCCACATTCGACCCCAACTCCGGTCTGATCTATCCAATGGGAGACGATCTCGAGACGGGCGAAAAGGATGTGATGGAGAACGTGCTTCGTATCAATGGAACCGTGGAGACACTCAATGGCCTTCGTGAGTTTCTCGAATCCGCGAATGGAGGATAGAACCAATCAAAACCGCTTAGGCTTTAGCGCGATCGATTTCAGGTCCATCAGGTGCCCTTCCAATTTCATGAAGGGCCGGATGGTCAATCGATTTAATCCCTCGGCCAATGTCACCTCTCCGACAGGTTTGACTCGGTAATCTTCCCAGTTTCCTGTCGGTTCGACCTCTTCCACAATTCTCTGTTCGGCGACTTCGATCGTATAACTGTTTTGAGATTCCCCTCCCGCAGAGGCGTAATCGAGCCAGACACTGTAATCGCCGGGTTCCTCGACTTTAAAACTCCACGAGACATGGTCGTTCAGACTTCCCCAATACCCCAGATTGTTGAACCGTTCCTCCATGACCAGGGTGTCTCCATAAATCTCGCCGGTCGTGGAAAGGAGCCATATCTCACGGCGGTATGGTTCCGGAGTGACCACGATCGGTTCGTTCCCCCGAAAATGTTTCATCGAAGGACCACTGTCGCGTACGAAAGCAAACAGATCGGAGATGCCTTGGGGTGTGAGACCGACTTCCAATCCTTCTGGCATGAAACTCAGGGTCGAGCCCTGGAAAAACTCTAAGTCCGAACGGAGTAGTGTTGCTTCCTCGCCGTCATCCATCGATAGGGTGATGCTGTTTCCGGATTCGTTCGTAAGCAGACCCGAGTAGGAAAGCCCATCGACTGTCTCCGCCATGTAAGTCCGGTACTTCGATTCGACCGAACGATTCGGATCGAGGACCGAGACCAAGAGAGCCTCGTTCGAGCGGTCGGTAAGGGCAGCAAGGTCAGGCCCAAGTGCGCGTCCCATATCACGAAGCGCGTGACATTTGGAACAACGCTCCTCGAAGATCGCTCTACCGGCCGCCGGATCCCCCTCGAGGTGGACCACTTCGCGATAGGCCTCAAGGACTTTGGCACGGTCCGGGTTGATCGATTGTTTCAACACCGATTCGGCCTTTTTCTGGATCTCCGAATCGGAGTGCGTGAGAAGAATCTGTCTCTGGCGAGCATCTAAGTCACTCCCGAGGGAGGGGTCTTCTTTGATCCGATCAAGCAGGGAAGGGAGCCAGGAGGAATTCTTGAAAAAAAGCGAAAGAATTTCCTCGCGCAGCTCGGGGCTGTGTTCTCGCCACCCAGCAAGCAGCTTGCCGGGGCCAATATCCACGGGGGCCGATTGAAATCCAGCAAGGGCTTTTTCTTGAATCGATCCTTCCCAATAAGGCGTAAGGAAGGAGGACAAAAGTTCAAAATTTTCCCGAGATTTGTTCGCGGAGGAGTTGAGAACATCAAGCGCCACCGAAACTTTTTGTGGAGAGGCATCAGAATCCTCCAAAACCCGCTTCGCCATTCCGAGAAGTTTCTCCGAATAATCCTTGAGATCCTCCCTCGAAGCGTCAGACACGAAATCCATCTTCGGAAGGGCAGCGATCAGTTGAAGAGATTGATCCAGTCGCGATTCATTGTCCAAACTCGCGGGGATCCTAGTGATCCGGTCGATCAGCATGGCAACCACCCGATCCAATTTCATCCCAATCACGGTATCGGAGACCGCAGTCCACACCTCGGTCATCCCCTCAGCTTTGTCATCCTTCCAGAGGGTCGCTACAAACTCCCCTACATTCTTGATCCGAAGCGAGGAGAGGACCGCGGCTCGGATGTCGGCATTCTCCCTAAATCGAACCGCAAGGTTCGCAAGGGGTTTTCCCCCTTCCCCCCAGTCCCACTCTCCCAATGTGTAGGCGAGCTGCTGACAGAGGAAGGGATCTTCACCACTTTCACTCAATTGGGAGAGCTGGTCGAATACCACGGGAATTTCCACCCAATACTCGCTGAGCCGAACCGCGTGGCGTTGTACACCGGGATGGCCATCCACCAGTGCAGTGGAGACATCCTTCTCCTCGAGCGCACCCAATCCCTGCAACACACACAGCGCCTGCATCCGCACCACCGGGAGATCGCTCTCCCTTGAGAGCTTTCGAAAGGGGGCGATACTGGCATCATCGCCTTCTTCAAAAACGTATTGGTGAATCATATCCCGAAGCGTCCCGTTGGTCGTTTCGAACAAATCAGCGAGTTCCTCAGGGGAAAGGCCGGTAAGATTGGTAGGAAACGTTGGTTTTGCTCCGGTTGGAAAAACCCGGTAAATCCTTCCGTGGTTTTCCCCCGCGCGGAAATCGATGCCTTCTTGAAGTTCCTCGGGCACATACTCGGGGTGTTCAATTCGAGAGCGATACATATCCGCAATCCAGAGGGCGCCGTCGGGTCCTGTCCTAACCATCACCGGACGGCACCAGTTGTCGGTCGAGGCGAAAAACTCCGAGTTGCGTTCGTCGATCGCTCGGTGGCTGGTGAAGGTGACTCCCTCGGGTCTCATGATTTCCCGGTGAACCAGATTGTGAACCGGCTCGCAAACAAAAGAATTGTCAGTGCAGAGATCCCCGAGGAAGACGTCCCCGTAGACCATAGTGCTACAAGCTGAGGTGAAACGATTGACAGCCCATGGGTCGTTGAATCGAGCCAATGTTCGGCTGACTGGAAACACTGGAGAGGGGCCAGGAAGAATCGAGACATTTTTCCGGAAGCGAGGGGCGGCGAGGTGAGGGTTCCGGCTAATGTATGAATCTTCTTGTACGAAATGCCACATCGGGTTCGGGTTCGAGCACCCGAACCAGTTCCCCCAATCGTCGCGGTTTCGCCCAAACTGAGTCTGCCCAGCGACCGGCTCCATCCAACCCTCATCTGGAGAGATTCTGAGATCCCGTCCACGAATGCTGATTTCTTTTCCCGTTTTGATAGATTGGACCTTCCCGCTCGAATCCCCATTTGCGCAGTAGACCCAGTTGTCGAGTCCCCAACGCAGACCATTGACCAGGTGCTGCTCGTTTATGTTTCCGAATCCGGTGTACAGGACTTCCCTCTTGTCGGCCTTGCCATCGCCAT
>JAJDBZ010000080.1 GCA_029261095.1 Candidatus Omnitrophota bacterium
AATGACCGGCTCCTATTCCTGAAAACTTACTGGGAAACGGATCGGTTCTCTTTTTGGCAGCGATTCCTTCTAAAATGGATCGGGCGAAAATGTGATCGAATCCGTCGCCACACGGAGAAGGCGCTCGGGATCCCCTACAAGGACTATTTCAAGAACAAGTACTACTGAATTGTTAGAGCAGGCCTATCTGAAGTATCTCATACCCATTCAACTTATTGAGTTGACAAAAAAGACAAAAGACTTATGATGATATTTATATCTTGATTGTAGAGGATTGTCTTCATATGACACATGGGATGTCAGCTGGAATCGGAGTGGTTTGTTTTTCGGCATTCATGATGATCTTTTCCATCACTTGCCAGGAACTAGGGATCGTTTTGAATGGGAAGCGTGGCGATCCTTTTCTCGTTCAAGAAACCAGTTTCAAATTTTTAGATCGGATGGTGGAGGGAGGTGAGTCTTTGGGTTATGTCACCAACCCCGACGATTACCTCTTTCTTTCCAAATACATTTTCTCCGCGAGCTCCGAAGGAGTCTCATGGGACACGTTATCGCTTGATGAGTTGCGCGTTATCGAGAGGTTTAATCGCACTCAGTACTATCTCGCCCCCCATGTGCTCAGACTTTATCGCGAAGATTTCGGGGGGAAACATGTCATTGCCAACTTTCGCGGACAACTCGCGGAGAACCCCGCCTACCAAATGGGCAACCTGCGTATCCGCCGCAATTTTGGAATGGGTGTAGTCCTCTACTATAATGGCGGGCAGTGAGAATGATTATTCTCTGCACATGGGTATTTCCCCTTCTCCTTGGCGCCAGTCTGCTTAAATTAGTGGATGTGGGACGACACGGCGGCGCCGCATGGGTTCTCATGAAGGTTGGACTCGCCATCGGCCTGGGGATAGGGGTTGCCTCGCTACACTTTTACTTCTGGATAGAAAAGCCTCAGGCCTACCCCTGGAGGATCCTCGGAGGAGAAGGGTGTATTGTACTGTTCTTCTGGATCCTTTCGTTGTCGAAGAAGTCGCATCGAATGCACTCTGTGGCAACCATTAAACTACTGGAAAGTGAACATAGAATCGCAAACGGGTTGCTGGTTTTTGCTGTGGGAATGACTCTCATGGCTCTCCTCTTTATATCTGTGCATCTCTACCGTTTTCCTCACGGTGATTGGGATGCATGGTCATTCTGGACTCTTCGCGCAAAATTTGTCTTCCTGGGAGAGACCGGATGGGATGAAATGTTTCGTCTTCCTGGATACTTCCACCCCGATTACCCCTTGATGACTACCTCGTTTGTCGCTCGGAATTGGGCGATTCAAGGACAGGAATCATTGGTTGTTTGCTATGTCATCTCGGTTGGATTGTTTCTCGGCAGTGTTTTCGTTCCCGCAATGGCCATTGCGATCTTGAGAAATCGGCTCCTCGCGTCCGTTGCAGTGGTGTCGATTCTCCTCCCTGTCGCTTTTTTAGTAAACGCGGCCAGATTGATGGCTGACACCCCTCTTGCCTTTTACACCACCGGCGCAGTGGTTTGCTTTAGCCTGGGTTCGAGAATGGCGGATGGGAGGGGATGGTTTCTATTGAGTGGAATCCTGGTTGGTATGGCTGCATGGACAAAGTCCGAAGGCCTTCTTTGGTTTGTCTGTTTCATGACGATCCTCGGAATTCGATGTTTGTGTATGGAAAATTGGAAATGTGATTTTCGAAGGGGTTACCTGATGTTCGCCGGTGCAATCCCATCTCTTTTTGTCCTGTATTGGTTTAAAACCAGTATCCCCTACGATGAAATTCCCTATTTGATTCCAAGGTTTTCGGTTTATGGAATCGGAAATCTTCTAAACCTGGATCGTCTGATAGAAGTGTTTGTCAGGTTGTTTCAAGGGGTCATAGGGTTTGGCGGTTTTGGACTCTTGGCATATGGAATTTTCTTATGGTTGTGTGGTTTAGAAACGAAAGAGTGTCGCAACGCCTCCATCCCAATGCTGCTTGGAGTTCTATTCTTAGTAGCGATCGGGTATGTTGTGGCCTTTGTGGTTTCGCTCAATTCTGCGGTAGTCGAGGTTCCTGGAGCCACTGATAGGTTGTTGACTCATTTGTGGCCGAGTTTTGTTTATTTGACTCTCATGGCATCCAAACTCGGATTAGTAGGTGAAGAGCAGCTCACCCTTAATCCAGTGTCCCAATGAACCCCAACGCAACAGCAACACCTTGAACAAGGAAACGGAGTGATCCGTAAAGAAATATTATTGGAGGTGTTTCAAAAGTGTCCCATCGAGATCCTTACGATATAGCCATTCTCGGGGGCGGTCCCGGGGGATATGTGGCCGCGATTCGAGCCGCCAGACTTGGTCTGAAAACCGCCCTCATCGAGAAGGAAAAAATAGGCGGAACTTGCCTTCATTGGGGCTGTATTCCCACAAAAGGATTGCTCCAAAATGCTCATGTTTTCCGCCATTGTAAGGAAAGCGATACATTTGGAATTCGAACGGGCGAAGTCTCATTTGATTGGGACGCGATCATGGCCCGCCAGCGAGGAATTATCGACAGACTTCACAAGGGCATCCAGTTTCTGATGAAGAAGCACAAGATCGATGTCATCCCAGGGTTCGGCAAATTGACTTCTCCAACTACACTCGAAGTCGAAGGTTCGGGAGAGACTCAAACCGTGGAAGCCAAGAATATTGTCTAGGCGACTGGGTCGGTGGCTCGCTCA
>JAJDBZ010000009.1 GCA_029261095.1 Candidatus Omnitrophota bacterium
AATCAAGATTCCGGCCAAGAAAGTCGTGAAGTTCCGCGTTGCGAAAGCATGTAAGGACGCGATTGTCCCCCCCAAATGAGGACACTTCAGAGTTGAAGTCAAAAGGCCCACTCATTTCTTTGAGTGGGCCTTTTTTTATAAGGGTTCCAGATGGACATCCCAGGTTTGAACGGAAATCCAAGGTTGCTTTCACCTGATTCCATCCTGGTTTATGATGCTCACGAACGATCCTGAGCAGATCCGGAGGCTATCACCATCGCCAATAGTAATCATCGTGTGGGCGCGAGTTCTCGAACCGGGTTCGGTTCGAACCTGGATGAATCCCCACCCCTCATGCTGGTCCTTCTCGATCACCGACGCGCGATCGTGTTTGGCACCGCTGTGGCGATCCTGATCTCGGGGATCGTCTCCCTCTTCCTGCCGAAGGGGTACCAAGCGGGGACCCTCGTGTTGGTGACTCCCCCCAAAGCGGCATCTGATCTCAAAGTCGCCCCGGAGCCTCTCCATATGACGACCGCCTACTCATTGGCCAATTCGGATGAGGTCCTCGTTCGAACTTTAGATTTATTGAGTGGACAAAATGAACTACTGCAGGCCTTGATGGGTCCACTCTCGGCGAGCAGTGAAACTACGCGGGGGGACCGTTGGAGTGATTTTAAACATCTAGGGGTCGATCAGGTGGGAACCCTCCTCAATCGAACTGTGGATATGGAACTGACCGCCCTGTGGGAGGACCTCCCGCCGATTTATCTCCTACCCGGAATTATCGAAATGGATACAGAATACCTCGACTCCCTTGATTCTATCCTGTTGAATAAGCACCTGACTTCCCGAATCAGAACCTCACTCGAGAACATGCACGAAGTTGAGTACCAGCCAGTCTTGGTCTTGCAAGCGGAATGGGAATCACCCGTGGGTGCGGCGCTCCTTTCACATGCCTGGGCAAAGTCTCTTATCCGAATGCTTAAGGAACAATATCTCATCCCCACTTTGGAACTGCAAGAAGTGATGCAATCAAGATTTGATGAAATCAATCAGCAAATCGAAACGACAATCCAGAGTATGGATCAAATCCGTGAGGAAACAAACTTGCTCCGGCTTAAGCAGGAGAAAGAGATCTTGATGATGGAAGTGTTCGGTTCGACAGACAAGATCCAAGATTGGGAAATCTTGCCAGCCAGTTCGGAAGGGGTGGATCGGGAGCCTCTGTATGTCGTGACTCGTGACCTCTCCAAAAGCATTGAGGAAATCAAGCACCGAGTAACGGGAGATAAATCCCTCTTGCACCGGAAACTCGAATTGCAAACAAAACTGGATCAACTCAACAGATCTTCGACCGAATCCGAGTCTGCAAGTGGGGAGATGGCGACACTTTCCAGGGAGCATCAATCGATTTCTCAAGAGTACGAATCTGGACTTGCCCAGTTGATAGAGGTTCATGAGACGATATACGAATCGGAAGCGCTGATTCAATCGATCGAAGCGGACCTTGAACTTCTTGAAATGAAGCGAGACTACCTGATTGGGACGGGTGCGTATGAATCACAGAGCGTGAACTATGAAGAGATGCTAGGCGTGAGATTGATGTCGCCACCCACGCCGCCCCAAACTCATGTCTCACCTGTAATTTGGAAGATAGTTTTATTATGGGGAATTATTGGCTTCGTTTTCCTCTGCTTGCTAGTATTGGCGAGTCATACACTCCTTCGAATCCCACCCGAAAGGTTCATGAGGGAATGAACGCCACTTCAGACAGTCGTTCGGCCTCGGTGATTATTCCAATGTACAACGCACATGAGGACCTTGGGGACCTACTTGAGGCACTTGCGAACCAATCGAGCCCACCTCTCGAAGTGATTCTGGTGGACGATGGTTCTACAGATGGCTCAATGGAGAGAGCTCGAACGTGGGTTGAATCTCATCCAGACTTTCCACTCAGGATCTTGAGTCAGGAAAATCAGGGACCTGCCAAGGCAAGGAATTATGGGGCTGAGGAATCGAGTGGTGAGATTCTCCTCTTCACAGACAGCGATTGTCTCCCGGACCAGGGTTGGGTAGAGGGGATGGTGGCCCCCTTCGAGGACCCCAGTGTGGTGGGTGTCCAGGGGGTCTATCGATCTCAGCAGCCAGAGGTGATGGCCAGATTCGCTCAACTCGAGATCGAGGATCGATACCGTCGTATGAAGAGTCGACCGACCATCGACTTTATCGGAACCTATTCGGCAGCCTACCGTAAATCAGTCTTCATCGAGCAAGGACGGTTCGACGATCGTTTCCCAATCGCGAGTGGAGAGGATGCCGACTTTTCATACCGCCTGGCTGCGAAGGGACTGAAGATGGTTTTTCAACCGGAAGCAGTGGTTTATCACCGTCACCCCAACACACTCCCAAAATACCTCAGCCAAAAGTTTTGGAGAGCGTACTGGAGAAACCTTCTCTATCGTCGCCACAGTTCAAGGATCCTGAAAGATTCCTATACTCCTCAGGCGCTGAAGTTCGAAACCGTGTTGGCGATTCTTTTTCCCTTTTCTTTAATCGGATTATTTCTTCCTTCCCCCTGGGAATTTTTACCTTTGGCCATGTTGGCGGCAATCATTGGTTTCAGTCTTCCATTTTCACTTTGGGTCCTGGGTAAAGATCCAGTGGTCGGAATAGTTTCACCGATAGTCATTTTCTTTCGGTCATTCGCATTCGCATTAGGGACGGGTCGAGGTTTGCTAAAGGGGTTGTGGGTCAATGAGGATTATTTGTAGTCGCCGCTCCAAATTCTTGGATCGTTACCATGTCGAATCTCTCAATTCTTAGACAGCGAGAATTTCTCGCGCTACTGGGACTCCTTCTTGTTTATGGAATCGCTGTATCCTGGACCTTGCCTGGAAAGTATCCCTGGCATGATGAAATCACGACGCTCCGCGATTCTCGTGAATCCTTTGAACATCTAGCCAAGACGTATTATACCCACAAGGCCTACATCCTGGCTTCGAAAGCATGCACATCACTATGGGGGGAATCCTTTACGGTTCTTCGCATACCTTCCATCGCGATGGGGGGACTGTCACTGATCGCAATCTATTGGCTGGGGTCCATGCTCTTTCGCCCGGCTGTGGGGATATTGGCTGCGGCGTATCTTCTACTCCATCCAAGTTTTCTTTTCTTTTCAGCCGATGCGCGCGGGTATCAGGGGGCCTTTCTCTTTTCGATCTTGGCCGCAGCATTCCTCTGGAGAGGTCTGTCGAAGGTGACCATATTCGATTGCTTGATGGCGGCTCTCTCCCTTTTTCTGGGATTGATGATGCAACCCACCGCCGCACTCACCTATCCGGGAATGATGATCATGTCATCCATTCTGATCGTTAAGACCTATCGAAATGATCATGAAGATTCCAGACTCAAGAAGAAAAAACTATCCTGGATCTTGGGAGTGTCATTGATAGCGGGCTTGATTCTTATCGGGCCCCGAGTGTGGGATTACATCCGATGGGACACCCTCCTTATCCCGTCCCGGTTTACCGGAGAGGGAGATGGTGAAGGTGTATCCTCTTTGGGCCCGGGGCCATTGAGGACTCTGGAAGGTTGGCGCATCCACCTCGCCCCACTCATTTCCGCGGAACTTCACACTGGGAGAATTGTCACGCTGGGGGTATTCCTTCTCTTGATCGGTGCACTACTTCCCGAACGCGGGAAGAGGTTACAG
>JAJDBZ010000081.1 GCA_029261095.1 Candidatus Omnitrophota bacterium
TGAAATTCTGGAATCCGAGAAGAAAATGGCGATCCGAATGCACGCCATCCAATCCCGCGAGTCTCGTTTTGGGTTCGAAGCTTCGAACCACTATTTCTATGTCCCCATCGATCTGGCGGAGAAGGTGCTCAATGTGGAGGCTTTGATGAAGGTCTACAAGTAGATCTGAACAAGGGCTATGGCCGCCATTCGCTCAGAAAATCGAAATCGCCATAGATTTTCGATTTGAAGGTTTCGAAAGTATCGGAGGCGTCGATGTTGATTCTGGGAATCCGGTAGGGGTCGAAGTCGTTTCGGATGGCCCCGTAAGTTGCGGCGAATGCATACTCGATACCGTTCTCCTTGAGAGTTTCGATCTCACGCGGGGTGTAGTCTTCCTGGCGGCCATAGGGATAAGCGAAGTACTTGGGGCGTATTCCGATTTTTTCTTCCAAACTTTGGATTGATTCTTCGATCGTTTTTCTGGCCTCGTCATCTTGAAGGAGAGCCAATCGCTCGTGACGGGCGGTGTGTGCTCCGAGTGTCATCCCTGTCTCTCGCATACATTGGACTTGTTCCCAGTTCATGATGTGGTAGTTCGGCAAACCCAATTTCTTCACCCATTCAAACTCTCCCAATCCTCCGATCCGGTCGGTTACGAGGAAGAAGCAGGCTTTGACCTCCAACTCCATGAGAATTCGATAGGCATTCGTAAAATTGTCACGGTATCCATCGTCGAATGTAATCGCAACTTTGTTCTTTCGAATCTCTTTTTCACCCCGAACAACCTCCATTGCATCCTCAAAATCGAAAAGCAGGCTCTGGTCGAGGAGGTACTCGAGTTGCCGTCGAAATTCCTTCTGAGGGGTGCAAAGAGGGTAATCCGGAATGTCATCAACACGGTGGTAGGTCAGGATTCGTAATGCGGGGGCAGGAGGACTCTTGAGTCTCTTGATCTGGTTGAAGCTGCTGATCGGAAATTTCGCCGCCCGTTTCGCAATAATTTTGTTTCTGTTGAGGTCGAGAACTTTCCCAGAAACCCACCCGGCAAGGTATCCCATTTCGTAACCGAGACGTATCCAATGCCGATGGCGTATCGATTCGACAGTCCGGTTGGCCCAACCCTTGGCACGTTCGAGGGAATCTTCAACATCCCGCATCGGTTCGAGGTAGTCAGCTGAGGTGGGCAATGCGTATTTGGAGTAGTATCTACCGACCTCTGCAGACCCTTCTCCGTTTCGGAAAGCGGTGTTGAAAAGAACTTCCCAATTCTCGGGTGCGGGATGCCCCACGGAGCTGTTGGGGGAAAGGAGGATGGAGTAACCCTCTTTCCGGAGCCGATTCCTTAGGTCCGGGTCAGTCCCGCGGGGGAGGATTTCGCTTTCGCCACCGATCTCCCAGTAAAGTTCGCGAGGGATGGCAAGACAGGCGTGAGTGACCAGATCGCTTTCGATTGCCTCCTCGACCATCGGTGTGGAGACTCTTTCAAGTTGAGCCCCACACTGTCGCTGAAAATCATTGGAGTATGAAAGAAGCCTTTGTGAGGGGCCGACCGCTCCGACTTTGCCGGGATGTTCACGAAAGACTCGTACGATCTTCTCGATCAGTTCCTCGTCTTGAAGTTCAACATCATCGTCGATGAATACCAGGTACTCCCCTTCGACACGTTCTGCGCCCCGGTTGCGCGCTCGGCCATTCGGACGGACACCGACCGCCACCAGTGCCTCTAAGGGGCGGTGTGTCTGTTCCTGGAGTGCATCCAGCAGGAGTTCTACATTTCCACCCCGATGCCCATCCGCGCTAGGGATGACCACACTCACCGTGGGCTCGGCGGGGTGCTCGAACTTACGGTGCTCAAAACGAGGCTCGTCAGGGTCGTGTCTAGGCATTCTAATCAAAGGGTAATCTCGAAAGTCAGGTTCCGCCTATTTAATATTATCTGTCAGTTTGACTTACTCCTTTAAGGAAGTCATCCGTTCACCTCCGCCCAGGGGCTGAAGCGCTCAAAAAAATCGGGGAAGGTTTTTGAAACACAACCAGGATCGAGGATAGTCAAGCCGGCGATACGGAATCCCGCCACCGCGAAACTCATCGCCATGCGGTGGTCGTCATAGGTTTCGATTTCGGCGGGGTGGTATTCGCCGGTCGGGTGGATGGTTAGGCCATCGGGAAACTCCTCGACCCTGGCGCCAATCCGGGCGAGTTCGGTCGCCATCGCCGCGATACGGTCGGTCTCCTTGATCCGAGCGTTCGCGATGTTGTGGATGGTGGTCGGCCCCTCGGCGAATAGGGCGACTATGGCCAGGGTTTGTGCGACATCGCTCATACCGTGCATGTCCGCTTTGATTCCACGGAGCGGGCCGCCGGTCAGTTCGATCCGATTTCCATCCTGTTTCCAGGAGCATCCCATTTCTTCGAGGAGGAGAACCAGATCGCGGTCGCCCTGTTTAGTGTCCTCGGGCAGGGGTCCAATGCTGACAGTCTTCCCGGAGATTGCGGCCGCCGCGAGGAAGTAGGAGGCCCCGGAAGCGTCACCCTCAACCTCATACTCGATGGCGTTCGCTTTCTCTCCAGCGGGGACTATGAGACGTTGGTAGTCCTCGTTAACCGCCTTGATCCCGAAGCGGGACATGATGTCCAGGGTCATATCGATGTACGGTTTCGAAACGAGATCGCCCTCGACCTCCAGGACGATCCCCTCCTCCATCAGAGGGGCATTCATGAGCAGGGCCGAAAAGTACTGGCTGCTTCGGGAACCCTCCAGGCTGCAGACTCCGCCGCACAGGCTTCCTCCCTCGATCTCCAGGGGGGGACATCCCGTCCCTTTACTGTCGATCAATCGACCTCCAATTTGAGTGAGACCCACAATCAGATCGAGGATCGGGCGCTCTTGCATTCGCGCGTTTCCAGTGAGGGTCACTTTCCCCGGCGCACTACAGCAGAAAGGGGTTAGGAACCGAATGGCAGTCCCTGCGTTGCCGCAGTCGATGGGGTGATTGGGAACCCGAACCGGGCCGCCCTTCCCCTCCACATCGATCCGGGTGGCCGCTTTATCGAAATCAGTTGGAACGCCAAGGGCGTTCAGGGCCTCGACCATGCGGTTCGTGTCGTCCGAGTCGAGTGCGTTCGAGAGAGTGCTTTTCCCCTGTGCAAGAGCGGCGAGGAGGAGACCCCGGTTTGTGTAAGATTTGGAACCGGGCAGGTAGACTTCGACTCGGTCGGGAACGGGTTTGGGAGTGAGAATGTATTTTCCAGGGAACGGTTTCATATTCGGGATCGTTGGGGAGGCTAAAGCCTCGACTCCTCATCCGCGACTTTATCCCCTCCCTATGCCGACCCGCAAGAGGGAGGAACCGTCGCGGATCTACCGTGGGACGAGGGGGTGTGATATGACCTCGTGTTCGATCCCCATTCGGTATGGAAGGATTCCATGAGATTTCCCACAGCCGCAACCTGTCTGTTGATCCCGGTGTTGATGGACACCACGGCGGGGCTTTTCTATTTCTGTTGCACGCTCCTTTTGAAGACCGAATTTGGTCTCGAGGATCAAACGGTCGGGCTGATTATCGGCACAGGGGCGATCGGGTACATCTTCAGCACCCTTTACTGCAGCCGTATCTCCGACCGTCTCGGCGCGAATTGGTGCCTGCGTCTCGGGACTGCGGTGGTTTTCGCGAACAATCTCTATATCTATTTCGCCGACCAACTCTGGGAGTTCATTGTGGGGATTTTGTGGGCCGGGCTGGGCCACGCTTTCTTTTGGCCGGGGTTCCAGGCCTGGATGAGCCAGAATGTCAATCGAAACGAGACCGCGCTTCGGGTCGGATTGTATTCGATCGGGTGGTCCTTCGGGCTCTGGTCGGTGGCGCCCTTTGTCGGTGGCCTCGCGCTCGAGATCAGCAACCGGCTCCCCTTCCTGATCGCGGCGGGGATCTCTCTTTTCTTCTTTCTGGTCTTCTATTTCCTCAGACCGACTCTTTCAGAACATGAGACCCATGATATCCAATTCGATGAGGAACAAGTTCCGATTCATGTTCGAAGAAAATTCCTCTTCTCCTCGCGGGTGGCGAATTTTATGGCGACCACCCTGGTCATCGGGCTGCGCGTGTACTTTCCTCTCCTCGCGGTGGAGTGGGCGATGACCGAATCGAAGATCGGATATCTTCTCGCGGTCGGCGGGCTGACTCAATCGGTCACCTTCATCGCGCTGGTATTCAGTCAGCGATGGCACTACCACTTCGGGTTCCTTCTTTTGGCACAGATCATCGGGTTGTTGGGTCTTCTCATCCTCGCGATCGGAGGAACCTACTGGCTCGGCGAGAATCCGGAGAACAGTCAAATCTATTTGATCGCCATCCCCACTCTGGTCGCCGGCGCAATGATGAACGCAATCACTTTCTACAGCTCCGCTTTCTACAGCCTTTTCGGGGAGGCGGAGAAGGGGAAGAACGCCTCGCTGAACGAAGCAATCATCGGAACGGCCAACATTGTCCCACTGTATGGAGGCGCGTTGGCCATTTATGGGTTCGGTCTGATGGCTCCCTATTGGAGCGGGGCGTTGTTGGTGGGCGGGGCGGTGCTCTATCAGTGGTTCGCGATTCGGCCGGGATTGAAGGAGCCCGAGGGTTGAACCGCATCCCCCAATCCTGTTAAAAGGAAAGAGTGAGACAATATGGGAGAGGGGATTATGATTCTAAAATTTCTATGGGTGGCAATATCATTTGCCGCACTCCATGGAAGGGTCGAGGGAGAAGCAGTGAAAGAATACAAGGACACAGACCTGGTCGCCATCTCCGAAAACGCTCCCGAGATCGAGGTCGACCTGCGTCTGTTCAGAACCGACCATCCGTTCAAGAAGAAATTCTACCGAAAAAACGAGGCCTACCTCCGGCATGGTACCTTAAAGAAACTCCAGGATGTGCAGGCCGATCTCGCTAAGAAAGGATTGCACCTCCGCATCTGGTCGGCTTACCGTCCCTTTTCGGTCCAGGTTGAGATGTATTACCTCGCCGGTGGGAACGGGGACTGGGTGAGCGATCCCTTTCGATCATCCGGAAAGAAAACTCATGTCCGAGCCGTCGCGGTCGATTGCACCCTGGTCGATTCGGAGGGAAGGGAACTGGCTATGCCGACACCCTATCTCGATTTCGAGAAGGGCGCCGAGAAAATGAAACACTCATACTCTCAACTCTCCGATGTGGTGCTCGCCAACCGGAGACTCCTCAAGGAGACGATGATCAACCATGGAATGGAACCCTACTCCGGGGAGTGGTGGCACTACCAGGACGCCGATTGGCAAGATTACCCGATTATCGAGTTCGGGGATTTTCCCGAGATTCATCGAGAGATGCTCGTTCCGGAACTCTACGAAAAATTCATCGAACTTTCGAAGAAGGAGTAGCCCGGGGCAAAAAAGAGAAACCCGGCAAATGAATGCCGGGCCACAAATGAACGCGAATCAAGAGATCCGCTTACAGTTTTTCCCAAAAGTCATCGAGTTTTCTTGAGAATTTATCTTCGAGCGGTGCGGGCTCCACTTCACCGATGGGAGTAGGCGCACCCGTTTGTATGATGTCCACCATTTCGGTGGCGATTCCCGCCAAGAGGTATTCGACCTGACGGACCCTCTTGCTCTCCAGATCTTCGTTCATGTGTCGAAGAGCATCGAGGAGGTACAACAATTTCCTTCGGACATGGTCGCCTCGCTGAACTCCAGTAATTCGCTCGAGGACCGAAGTGCTGCCGATCAGGACATCAGAACCCGCGGGTTCAAGATTCTTTAAAGCGTCCCCAAGGGAGTCAGCAACAGGTTCTTCCGGCTGTTCGCCGATATCCACTGCGATTTCTCTCAATATCGGATCGTAGGGATAAACACCGTTGATCCCAAATCGTTCACGGTTTGTCAAATACCACTCATGGATGACTGATTCAAACTGATCTTCACACTCTTTTTCCACCGGATGAGCTAACCCAACATACAGAATCATCTTTGCCCTTTCGGCATTCCACATGAACGCCACATGAACCACAATCTCATCGGAAGAATCCTGATTAAAACTCTTCCCCTTCAACCCAGCGGTAAATGAACCTTGGTACCCATCTGATAGGATCGTGTCACTGCATCTACCCATTCCATATAGGCGAGACCGTCCTCAAAAGAGGGTTCGGGCTGTCCTTCCCCTCGCACAGCCCGAATGAAGTCGTTTTCGACTTCCCACACCTTGGATTCATCGTCCAAAAGAGCCATTTCCTTGAGCGCTGATTCGCCTAATTGTGTGGTCAAGATCTTCTCCTCGACAAAATCGTACACAATCGTGCCATGACACCCGTAGATTTCGACACAGTTCTTGGGGGCACAATGTGCAAGGCCTGAGAAGGAGTATTGGATCAGGGCACCGTTGGCCATCTCACCATTTACCCAGACCGCGTCTGGGATATCCACCTCCCTCTCTTCACCCGTATCAGGGTCCATACGTGCAGTAACATGAGTTTGAGCATAAGCCATCGCGGATTTGTGCGGTCCGAACCAGCGGTGGATGACTTCAGCCATGATACCGAGGGTGAGTATGTTATTCCCGGAATACTCACGGATCTGGCGCCAATGGATGGGGGCATCATGGTCGAGGTAATCGCCTCCCATCATCGAAACCCGAATGGTTAATACTTTTCCAATCGTCTTCTCTGCCAGAAGTCGCTTAATCACCTTGTCCCATTTCATCCCGATCGGAGGTGGACAGAGCATCGCGACTTTGCCTGCCGCCTTTTGGGCTTCCAACATCCGTCGCGCTTCCTCGGAGTTTCGAGCCATCCGCGCCTGACAAAAGACCGGCTTGCCGGCGTTCAAGGCTTCGATCGAACACTCTTCATGCATATAAGGCCAGGTTCCCACCAGGACCGCGTCAACTTCAGGGTGATGAACCAGTTCCTTCCAATCCGAAATTCGGTGTGGGATGTCGTATTCGTCTGCGATCCGCTGAGTCGACTCTTCCGTCCGATTGCAGACCGCGACGATCTCCACATCTTCGATCTGTTGAAAGCCAGGCAGGTGACGTTGTCGAACAATCCCTCCGGCGCCGATGATTCCGATGCGAATGGGTTGGGGCATAGGTTGGAGTTCCTTTCTGTTGATCGTTTCCTGAATCTTAAATTGTAGGGCGGATTAGCCGAAGGCGTAATCCGCCAGTCGTACCCAACAGACTCTAATGGAGAGATTTGGATTTCGATCTCGCCCCGTGGCGGATTACGCTATCGCTAATCCGCCCGACACGGTTTCCTCCTCAACCACGTGTGGGTTTCTTATGCCACCGGGAAATGGAACAATCTCCGTCCGATCCACTGACTTGGAGGAATCATTAATGCTTTTACATGGCGGAAAACTGGCGGCGAAATCTCTGAAAGCGGCGGGAGTGGAATGTCTTTTCACTCTCTGTGGCGGACATGTGATGCCCATTTATGATGGATGTCAGGACGAGGGCATCCGAATTATCGATGTCCGTCACGAGCAAGCGACCACTCACGCGGCCGATGCCTGGTCACGGGTCAATCCCGGAAAGATCGGTGTCGCGGTGGTGACCGCCGGGCCAGGAGTGACCGATGCGGTCACCGGTGTGGCCAATGCGTGGCGAGCCAATTCACCCATGCTCGTGATCGGCGGACAAGGGCCTTTCGGTAATCGCGGAAAAGGGTCGCTTCAAGAGATGGACCATGTCGCTCTGATGAAACCGATCACGAAGTGGGCCGACGTCTGCTACGACACCACCCGGATTCCCGAGTACATTGAACTCGCGATCCGCCACGCGGTCTCCGGTATTCCCGGGCCAGTCTTCCTCGAGATCCCAATGGACATCTTGATGAATGTCCCCGACGGGGAAGTTCCGATTCCCTCCATTTCGACCGTATCGCCAAGAGTCAGCCCCGACCGCACCTCGGCGGAAAAGGCATTGGAGATTCTCAAAGGCGCCAAGAAACCGATGATGATGGTGGGGACCAGTGTCAAATGGTCCAACGCCCAGGGCCCGCTTAACGAATTTCTGGAGAAGACCAACCTTCCCGCCTATGTGAATGGGATGGGGCGAGGAACGATCCCACGCGATTCGAAACACCTGTTCAATAGCACCAGAAGAAAATCGATGGAGGAGTGCGATGTCCTGGTTCTCGCCGGAGCCATCCTCGACTTCCGTCTCGGGTTTGGAAAATCGGTTCCCGCCGACGCCAAAATCATTCAACTCGAAATGGACAACCTGCTCATCGGTCAGAACCGCCCGGCCGATCTCGCGCTGGTGGGAAACTTGGCTTGCTCCTTCGACCTGCTCAACCAGGTTCTTGATGAAAACTCACTCTCCCTCGATTTCACCGACCACGCGGAAAGCCTCCGGAAGGAAGAGGACGCTAAAGCGGCGAAGGCCCAAGCGATGGCAAAGGACGATCGCGTTCCCATCCATGCCGGTCGTCTCTGCCGGGAGATTGCCGAGTTTGTGAACGACGACATGATTGTGATCGGCGATGGCGGCGACATCGTGGCCCAGGCCGCGAAAGTTTTGCCCGTGCCGAAGAATGGTTTTTGGATGGACCCCGGTCCGCTCGGCACTCTCGGAGTCGGAATGCCCTTCGCCCTCGCAGCGCAGGCTTCGCACCCCGAGAAGCGTGTCATGATCATTTATGGCGACGGCAGTTTTGGCCTCAATGGTTTCGAGTACGACACCGCGATCCGTTTCGACCTACCCATTGTCGGCATTGTCGGCAATGACGCCGCCTGGGGTCAGATGATGCGCCCCCAAGCCGCCTATTTCGGAAAGGAGCGCCTGGTCGCCACCGAACTCGCCTACACCCGCTACGACAAAGTGGTCGAAGCGATGGGCGGCCATGGCGAGCATGTCACCGAACCGGATCAGATACGCCCCGCCCTCGAACGTGCCTTCGAATCGGGGAAGGCGGCCTGTATCAACGTGGAGATCGAAAGGAACTACGAATTCAAGGGGGGGATTTATGTTTGAGGAGATTTATCGGGACTGATTCTTCCGCTGTCATGTTTCCTTTGCCACTCATCGATCATTTTCACAAGGTGAGGGTTCCCTATATCCTCAGCCATTTCTCGGGCAGTTCTATTACCCCGATGATCTACAGTAGAAGGGTCCGCTCCACCCTGGAGGAGGGTCCAGACAATGGGTTTCGAAGTTGAGCAAACGTCGCGACTCCTGCATGCTTTGTGTAGTGGGGTCTCCCCAAATCTATTCCGGCAATTGGGATCCGCGCCAAGTTCCAATAAGAGTTTAACTGCATCCCTGTTAGCAATGTCGGCGGACCTGTGGAGGACACTATCTTGATGGAAGAGATCTTTACGAGTGAGACACAATTCACGATTCGAGGTGATGAATTCCCGAGTTTTCTCGGGATCCTCGCAATACACCACCATATAATGGTGGGCCCGGTTATAGGTTTTCAAGACGACCGAAACAAATATAGTGAATAGGACAGCCGCGACTACCAGGAAGGCCGCCAAGCCAAGAACGATGAGGAGGACAACCTCGACAGGATTCATCGGTTAATGTCGATTGCTGGCCACCGGGGGGAGGGGATCTCCATCTTGTTCATTGATTTCGATCCACTCTTCGACGACTTTACAGAGTTCTCGATAAACCTTCGCTTCGTCGGGACCATGGACACCGCCGAACATCAATCCTGGGCAAGTCCCGATGTAGCACTGGTCCTCTTCGGACCATTCGACGATTTTTGAATACTGGTCAGAGGGTTTCATTCTTGGCTCCTCCTGTGTGGCGACTCGCTGTAACCGTCCCTATCGATGGTCCGCGAACCTTTTGATCACTGGGATCGCCAGTGTGGTCGGTTTTTCGAGTGGGCGGAGTTTGGTCATGTATTTGTCGATGGTGCGGAGCTGGCCGACATTGTCGCACATCTTGTGGCAGTCGATGTCCGCGAAATAGGGATCGCTCTTGGGGAGGTCTTTGGCTTTCTCGCGAAACACATTGTATTTGCTGTTGTACCAGATCTCCTCAAAAGTGTCGGTGTGGATGTTCCCCATCGGTTTGTTCTGCCCCTTACAGCAGGGGATCACATCGCCGTTGGCCCGGATCACAGTAAAAAACCAACCGATCATACAGGGCATGGTGTCGAGCAGCGGGGTGTCGTAACGACCCTCGGTCGCTTCCTCTCCCTCGACACGCGACCGGAAGATATCTATCTCCCAGAGGAAAGAACCCGGACCATGAATCCCTTCTTTTTGGTAAATCTCCGCTGGGATTCCATCGAGCTGCTTCAAGACCTCCGCGCGTTGGTCTTCATCCATGAGTAAGACATCGGTTCGATCCGAAAGTGTGTAAGAGACTGTGAACTGCACCGCACTGACATTCGTCTCGAGCGCGTAATCCACCATCGCTCGGACTTCATGAAAATTCTGATTGAAGATGACGTTGTGAATGATGATCTCCGGTTTTGTCTTGCCAGTCTCGCGTTTGATTTTGTCGAACTCGCGGAGGATAGAGTCGATTTTTAGAAACTCTTCGCCCGTGACATTGGGGTGGGTCTCGTCGTAAACTTCGGGGCTCGCCGCCCACAGGCTGAGGTAGAGCCGGTCAACAC
The DNA here is from genome assembly GCA_029261095.1 of Candidatus Omnitrophota bacterium. Classification (GTDB taxonomy): domain Bacteria; phylum Hinthialibacterota; class Hinthialibacteria; order OLB16; family OLB16; genus JACKFH01. The sequence continues at coordinate 10,576 of JAJDBZ010000081.1, forward strand.
CGATCTCCACCATCCGTCGCACGCGTTTCGGAGTCACCGGAGTCATGTTCGTGGTGACAAAAGCGGACATCCCCAGCCCCTTCACCAACTCCAGTGCTTCCATAATCTTCGGGTAGATCATCGGCTCCCCGCCGCCGACGAAGAGAACCTCTTCGCAGCCCCCTTTTGCCAGATCTCTGATGAGTTGTTCGGCCTTCTCCCAGGGAATCTCAACCGGTTCGAGTTGGTTCGTCCCTCGGAGGAGAGGTGAAAAGGTCCAGCAGGCGATGCAATCCAGATTGCACTTGTTGGTCAGATAAATCTCCGCGCGCTTGGGCCCGGTGTAGGCCTCATCGCCCTGAACGGACCCGGCATAACGAAGAAACTGGCGGAATGGTTTGGACATAACTCTGTTCTAGAGATTGACAAATCCTATAGGAATCGAATTCTTCGTTTAGTTTATTCGGGATTTCAGACCATGCAAAGGGTCCGGACTCCGGGGAGATTCAACTCTGTTCCAACTGATATCTTCCTCGCTCAACCTCTATAGGTTTTGGTTCTTATATCACCTCGAAAATGTGCACCAAGCACAGGTAGATGCCGACCATAATGAACACCGTCCCGGTGATCCTGCTTCCCCACACTTCGATCTGGGTCATCCGGTCGAAAACTCTTCCGATCGTTCCAACACCGGTCGCGATGGCGACCGCGAAGACAAGGACCGGGAGTGCGGTACCGACCCCATACAGAAAGGGGATCAGAAAGTAGGACTGGTATTGAACCGAGAGCGGGACCAGACTTCCGAAGAACAGCGCAGCGGAGACGGGGCAAAAAGAGAGCGCGAAGAGAAAGCCCAGAAAGGCCGCTCCCCAGATCCCCATCGATTCGGCTCTCTTTTGAGTCTTCTCTCCAAATCCCCCTCCGGTGAATCGGAAAGAGATCAGTTCCAAGAGGAACATTCCGACGACAATCAGGATGGGGCCGAGCAGTTGGTTCATGGAATTCTGAAGAAACTCGGAAAGGATGGGGGCCGAAAGCAAGCTTGTCACAAGGAGCGTTCCGACAAGCAAATAACTCAGGGTCCGTCCAACGGTGTAAAGCACACCTGTCACGAAAACCAGTCTGGGATGACTGACTCTCTTCCCGATGTAAGCGATGGCCGCGACATTGGTGGCGAGGGGGCATGGACTGATCGATGTCAGTACCCCCAGCCACAAGGCGGAGAAGATTCCGAGCGCGATTCCCTCAGCCATTATAGTCTCTCCAGAAAAGGCCGGGTCTCGGTTCGGATGTAGTCGAAATAGGCCTCCTTGTCATGGACCAGTTGCCAAACCTTGTGGAGGTTTTTCCATTCCACTGTCTCGGCCCCGCTGGCCTCCGCGACAACGACCGAGCTGGCGACGAGTTCAAAATCCTTCACGTAGTGGGAGTTCCAAACCTCGTCGGTATTGATCGTCTTCCATTCGAGCGTTCCCGATTCGATCTCGGAGGGGAAAAATTCTTGCAATGCCACACGCGCTCCCTCTTCGATGGCCCGGCAGGTGGGGCACCGGACATTTCCGTAAAAGTAGTAGGCGATGAGTCTTCGGTTGGGCAAATCGATTGGAGATTCAATCTCGCCCACGACAGGCTCTTCGAGGGTGGCGGTCTCCGTCACAGGTTCCTGTGGATCCTCCGCATTGATGTCCTCGCTTTTACCGACGAGCAGGTATCCGAGGCTGCCTACGACCAAGACTAAGAGGGCGGATGTGATGATTTGTTTCACGGGCATTTTATTATCTCCTTGATTGACTCTTCGCTATTCTGTTTGTACCAACATCCATCTCTGTTTCCCCAACCCCCTCCGTGTCATTCCAACTCCCCTCCGTGGCA